>WGMW01000012.1 GCA_016124845.1 Flavobacteriales bacterium | reverse complement strand
TCCAGCGTATTTCTTCCAGTAATTGAATACACTTTTTCTGTGTATTGTATTTTCTATGTATCGCTATCAAATTCATGCTACAATCCTTTATTTGTAAGGGTTTCAATTATCTTGCCATCCGTTATAGGGAGACGCGCGTTCTGTAATTAAGAATGAATAGTAGTCGAATACCACTCAATAAACCAACAGGTACTTCTTTCGAATGGCTTCAGCCCGTGTGCTGGGGTTCAAAAAGCGGATGGTCAGTCTTTGCACTTCAAAATCCTGAAATGCAATGACATCTTTCGGTTGAAGACCGCGATTCAGTAGTTCGTGGTAGCGTTCTTCGTTGGCGTAAATAACGGTTCCATCAGAGATTACAGATTGAAGACTGTCCGCATCATAAACCCAAGGCACAATATGGCTCGCATAGAAATCAAGTGCTCTTCCGCCAGAGGCAAAGTCGATGAACTTGTCTTCAGGAATCTGGTGCTCGGCAACCCATTTTCCAGCAATCGCGTTGGCCTGGTAGTCCAGTAGCTGCGGGTAGAAGTGGAGATTGAGGCCCAAACCGATGGCAATGCTCAGCACAAAAGAAGGAACCATGATGCGTTGGCTATCTGAGGTTCGATAGAAAACTACAAAGGCTTCAATGACCGAGACGACCAAGGTGACAGGCATCCACCAACCACCATTAGGGAAACAGTAAATGAGCAAGAAGGCCAGAAAGAGGGTGGCAAGCGAAGCAAGGGTCAGTTGAACCCACGACCACACATTTATTGCTTTCAGATCATGCACAAACTTGGCGGCAAGGATGGCGATGAGCGGATAGACCACAAAGATGTAATGCGGCAGTTTGAACTTGGAGAGTGAAAGGGCCATCCAAACCAGCGCGATGCCGCTAATGAGAATGAGTTCGGAACTCTTATTCGATATGCTCTTTGGGAGATTCCAAAGTTCTTTGACAATGCCAGCTATTCCCAAAAGTGTCCACGGAAGGAACGACCACAGAAAAATGTGGGTGAAAAACAGAGGGGAAGCATCATTGCGCCATTCGCTTTCGCCCGTAATGCGCCCGAAGCTCTGTGTCCAGAAATAGAATCGGAGGCCTTCCATGTCGTACTGTTCGTACAGCCCGATGCACATCGGTATCAGTAGCACACTGACCAGCGCAAGCATCACCGACCATTGCCACTTAAAAAGCCATTTCCATTGCCGTTTGAGTAGGATGTGTCCGCCAACGGCCAAGGCTGGCATCATCAGTCCGATAGGGCCTTTGGTGAGCATGGCAAGGGCCACACCGAATGCAGAACCTATTAGGAATTTCCATTGGTCAGTTTGCAGGTAGCTTACCAGCATCCAAATGGAAAAAACGATGGCGGAGACAAGAATTGTATCGGTCTTCACATCGTTGTTGATCATGATCATGGCGAACGATCCACCGAGAATCCAAGATGCGTACCGACCTACCGTTTCGTTGTAAAGTCGTTTGCCCAGTTGGTAGGTGCTGAAAATACCCAGCAGACTGAACAGGATGGAAGGTAGTTTGTACTGCCATGTACCAACGCCAAGCAATTTGAAACTCAATGCGGAAAGCCAAAAGAGCAGAGGCGGTTTGTCCAGATAATCCTCATAGCGGTCGAACACATGCAGATAATCTCCCGATTTGAACATTTCCAACGAGATGCTTGCGTACTGGGCTGCATCCACTTCCATCACATCCAAGTTGGCACCACAGAGATAGACCATCACAATGGCGATGTATGGAATCCACTTGAATATGGTTTTCGGTGGCTGCATCGAAGGGCGAAAAATAGAAAAGCCCCGACTTGCATCGCAGTCGGGGCTTCATTTATCGTCAGGTTTCTATTAGTCCACGAAAACCTTGCGGGTGATCATGCCACTATCGGTGGACACTTTCACCAAGTAAAGACCTTCTGGCATTTGGTTGATGCCGTTGATCTGGTGGCTGAATTTGTTCAGACCGTTCTCCGTTCTCACCAATGAACCTTTCATGTCATAGATCTCAATATCTGTGATGCGGATTCCTTGGTTGGTTTTCACCACAAGGAAATCGTTGGCCGGGTTCGGATAAACATAAGTGTTTGAGTTCACAAACTCGGTTTCCTGAACGCTCACATCAGAGTTTATCAGATGATAAAGGCGAGGTGCCAAGTAACCCTGAATAGAATCAAGGTAGGCACGACCTTGTGCCGCTGACATCGTTGGGCTTCCACTTGCACCATTGTCAATAATGGCCTGAGCTGCAGTAGCACCAACAATAGGAGCGGCATTGTCCATTACGACCTGCTCGTCCCACCAATCCCATGGGCTTGACTCTTGGAACGGCCACTGGATCTGTGGACGGATGAACGGGAACAGCCCTTTATACATAGAAGGGTCCAGGTTCAAGTATTCCTGTGGTGTTGGATTCAGTGCCGAAGGATAGCTGAAGTGGCTGGAGGCAAGTGCTGTCTCTGCTGCAACGGTGTAAGGATCATTATAAGGTGTGGATCCATAAAGTACATCGTTATTGCCGAGCTCGTTTGCACGACCAATGGCCCATCGGCTTCCTACTACGTCAACCACAACTTCCTGTGTTGTAGGAACGATAACAAGCCCTTGCGTAAATGGAGCAAAACCATCGTCTGGCACGTGGAATGAGATAAGCGGTGGCTCGCCTGCTTCCATCCAAGCAGAATCTCCTAAGGCCCCGCCAACGTTGACACATGCCACAACATCATTGGAATACCCATAGTAGTTGGTGTCGTTGTACACACCACCGAATCCATCGATCCCTCCAACAGAATCGGTATTGATATACAACTGGTTCTCTACAAAATTGTTAATGGTGCTTGTGCTCAACCACTTTCCGCTGGCCTCATTTTCCAATTCCTCAATACGATCCAATGAACCGTAGGCAAGTGATAGATAACCACCAGAACCTTGACCATAGATGATAATTCGGTCGGGATTTACCCCATAAGGATTCCCGTCCTCAGCCACGGTCTTTTTAATGTAGCGGACCAAGGCTTTCACATCGCCCAATGCATGATAGACTGCATTTAGGAGTGTTCCTCTTCTAACATCCGCATCGCTATTTGTCGGATCCCAACCCAATCGGTAGGCTGGTGCAAATGCAACATAACCACGCTTAGCAAACAGTTCTGCCGAAACAACAATGGAACTGTCTTTATTATTTCCCGTGGCACTTTGGTTCAGATATTTGGGAAGGAAGTTTCCTGTATGAAGTACAATGACCGCAGCACGGTTTGTTTCAGAATCTCCTGATGGCTGGTACACATCCGTCTTCAAAGCAAAATTCGGCAAAGGAGGAGCCGGGTATGGTAAAATGAAATTGTAGTTGGTACCGTACTGAACATTTGCCGTCATATCAACCCCCGTAAAAATTTCGTCCAAGTAGCGTTCTTGGGCCATTGCACCGGACAGGAGGCCGATGGAAAGGACAGACAGTAATAGTTTTTTCATGGTATTTAAGTTAACAAGGTTATAGAGGTTAAAATTAGCAAAAGATCAATTCCACTCGAATAGAATGGAGAAGTAGGCCATTCGTCCCACTCGCGGCCCACCATATACCTGCGCGTTCAGGTTATTGAAGGCATTCTTGAACCGCTCACTGGTAGTACCATCTCTAAAAAATGGTTGAATACCGAAGATGTTTGAAGCTCCCAATTTGAACGTGATGTGGTCGTTCGGGATGCGGTAACTCACTTGGGCATCGAACATGTCATAGGTAGGCACATAGCCTGTGAACTGTGGTGAACCTTCGAAAATGAATCCTTGGATCCACTTGTAATTCAGGCTGAAGCCGAAGTGACCCATTTTGGCCTTACCAAGGTCGCGCGCAGAGAAACCAAGATTGAATTTGTGCTGTGGCGTGTTAAAGGCAGGAATAATGGGGTCGTCTGCATTGGTCTTCTGCAACTTGTTCCACGAATAGTTTCCATTGATGGTGTACTTGTTCTGGAAATAGTAATTCAGACCGATGGAAGCTCCTTGGGTAATAACCTGATTCTGGCTGTTTGCAGATACCCGATAGGCCTGTACCGAGGTAGGATAGGGCGGACTGTTCGGGTCTTGCGCAAACTGAGCATCAATACCAAGTTCGTAACCAATGAAGTCCTGATAGAAGCTCAAGTAATAGGAGGCATCCACATAAAGTCGTTGAAAGAAGAATCCTCGATAACCAGCCTCCAATGTCCGGACCTTTTCAGGTTTGATCGGGGCCACGTTAAAATACTTCAGTTTGTTCGTGTCGAGTCCGCTATTGAGGAAATCGGTGAATGAATCAACATCTATCAGGTTATTGAATCCGTGGAGATTTCCCACCAAAATGGCCCGGCCTACATCATAATAGAGGTACTGATCGGCCAAGGTCGGGTTACGGATGGCCGCAGAGAAACCGAACCGAATGGTGTGATCCTTGGTGGGCATGTAAACCAGCGATGCCGCAGGCGATACAAGGAATGGGAAGTTCACGTTCTTGTCCACCCTTGCAGCAACGGTCGCCTTCAATTTATCGTTCAAGAACTTGCGTTCCCATCCAAAGTACATTCCCACCTCCCAGTTGAATATCTTTCTGAAAGTGGTGTCGTAAACGGCCGAATCGCGAGATACAGGTTGGCCAGCAATGGTATCCATAACCGTTACGCTGCCTTTGGCAATGCGCATTTCATCGAAGATGGTCCCGCGTGAGTTCGGAGCGTAAAGACGTCCGTTGGCACCGAATGTGAACTTGCCCAGTTTGGTCCCGTTGATCTCGGGATCCAACTTGTATTCTCCGTGCAAATGGTAGAGGGCAGATTTATCGAAGAACCGTGATCCACCTCCAGCAATTTTATTACTTGTATAGGTGGTTGATCGGATGCTGTTGAACAACTGATTGTACTGATCGGAGCCCGGAGCAGGATAACCTTGCAAAGGATCGTTGGCCAAGGCATTGGTTGTCTGTTGATGCCATGCAGTTACCTGATCGGGATGAAGGGCCAGTACGGAATCTATGGCCTGTGTATTCCAACCCACACCCGGACCACCGAAGGTCACGCCATTATCGGCCAAAAGCTGACGTACCTGTGGCCGCACCTTGGAAACCCAATAATTGGCATAGGCCGTATTGTAATCTTCCAATGTCCGCTGTGTGTTCAGCATTTTGAAAGCCGTTACTACTGCGTCATACGATTTGCCTGCATCCTCATTTGTAGAATACGCACGCACAAACCATTTGTCCTTCTTTGCTATTTCAACACGATTCTGGAAGAATAGCATGTCTTTCAGCGAGAACCTGTTCTGTCCTTGATATACGGTTGTTCCTGTGCCGAAATTGAACGAGTAGATGAGTTCAAGGTCTGGTTTGATACGATAATGGGTGGCAAGATTCGCCTTGAAGTTCCGCACGTTATAGTCCACAAGGTCCTTCTCCATGTAACCTCTCCGGTAGAAAATGCCCAGACCGGGATAATTGGCCTGTTGGTTGCGATAATCATTGCCACCGGCAAGGTCCTCATCGCCATATCGGTTCACAGCGTCATACCCGCCCGGATTGCTTGCAGGAACACCAAGGTCATATATAGGCTGCTTATTATCTGCAACCCAGTCGTATGCCTGTAAGTAGTAAAGGTTCAATTTGTAGGCGAACTTGTCTTCGCCATCCTTATTCTTGAAAACCTGCGCCCAACGAACGGCTGCCTCGCCCAAATTCCGTTCTCCGATCTTCACCTGTGCCTCCAGCCCTGGTTTGATGAACGGGCTCTTCGTCTTCATGTCAATAACCCCGTTAAAGGCGTTCGGACCGTAGAATGCTGAACTCGCACCTTGAATGATGTCCACTTTCAGAACATCCAGTTCAGACGAACCCAAGAAGTTACCGAGGCTGAAGTTCAGACCAGGCGATTGGTTATCCACGCCATCAATAACCTGTAGCGAACGTACGGGCGAGGTGCTGTTGAAACCCCGTGTGTTGATGACCTTGAAACCGATACTGGCAGCAGTCAGATCCACTCCCTTCAAGTTGCCCAATCCATCATAGAAACTCACAGCCGGTGTTTCCTTGATGGCGATCACATCCATGCTTTCCACCGTAAGAGCGGATTCCTTTTGTTTCTCAGAAACTCGTACGTCTTTCACGACCACGCCTTCCAGCATTACCGCATCTGTTGCCAATTTGATCTCAATTGGAGTACCAAGTGATGTGACATCGATCTCCTGTTTTTGGTAACCGATGTAGGAAACGGTCAGCTGAAATGGTGGTTTCTGACCAGCATTGAACTTGAATTTCCCATCAAAGTCGGTAGTTGCCCCAGTAGCCGTTCCCGTAATGACCACGCTGGCACCGAAAAGCGGTTCACCCGAATCAGAGTCGGTAATGGTTCCACTCACTTCTTGAGCAATGGTTGCTCCGGCAAACAGTAGAAGGAAAGCCAGTATGGCAGCAGCACGAAAATGTAGGTTGAATCGTATCAATTGTGTCATACGAGAGGTTTTTCAAGAATGCCAAATATAACCTAAGTAATGCGTTGAGAGATGAGGTGATGTCAACCCGTTAGGCGATCACCAGTTCAGATTGCTTGTAGTGGTTTCTTACTTGCTCAAGAACTTCCCGTATTTGATCATTGTCCGTAGATGTCACCAACTGCATCCGGAAATGCTTGAAACCGTGGAATCCTTTGAAGTAATTGGCGTAATGCCTGCGCATTTCCACGTTCCCAAGTGTTTCGCCTTTCCATTCGATAGAGAAATTCAAGTGCTTCAGGCACGTGTCAACCCGTTGGTCGATGGTCGGAGGAAGCAGATGTTCACCGGTTTTGAGGTAATGTTTGATCTCGTTGAAGATCCACGGATAACCAATGGATGCACGACCGATCATGATGCCGTCAACGCCAAAGCGTTCCTTCATTTCCTTTGCCTTCTCAGGGCTGTCCACATCGCCATTTCCGAATACAGGAATGTTGATGCGCGGATTCTCTTTGATCTTTCCGATCAGCGTCCAGTCTGCATCGCCTTTGTACATCTGCACACGCGTTCTGCCATGAATACTGATGGCTTTGATGCCCACGTCCTGAAGGCGTTCCACCACTTCCTCAATGTACATCGATTCGCTGTCCCAGCCCAAACGGGTCTTCACCGTTACTGGAAGATGCGTGCTCTTCACGATCTCTTCCGTCATCTTCACCATTTTGGGAATGTCCTGAAGGATTCCCGCACCGGCACCTTTGCATGTGACCTTCTTTACAGGACAACCGTAGTTGATGTCGATGATGTCGGGTTTCGCGGCCGTGGCAATCTCTGCCGATTCCTTCATGGCATCGATGTCGCCACCGAAGATCTGTATGCCGATGGGGCGCTCGTATTCGAAGATGTCAAGTTTCTGAACGCTCTTGGCCGCATCGCGAATCAAGCCTTCGGATGAGATGAACTCCGTGTACATGATATCCGCCCCGTTGTCCTTGCACACCGCACGGAATGGCGGGTCGCTCACATCCTCCATCGGAGCAAGCAGAAGCGGGAATTCGCCAACGTCTATATCGCCTATCTTTGCCATCCGTTTAAAGCGGCCGCAAAGTTACGAATATCAGTTTGACCGAATCCCTACGAACCTATGTCCACCGTTCTTGGCTGAACGGTGCGTTGTTTTTCCTGTTGCTGGTTTTCACAGGCGCGTCCCTCTTTTCGTTTATCGGATTTGCCATCTCCGAACTTTTCTTGGGAATTCCATTACTCACCCAACAGGAGTTGTTGGAGAACATGACCGACCCGGAGTTGCTTCCAGCGTTGCGTTTGTTGCAAGTATTGCAAGGTTTTGGAATGCTGATACTTCCTTCAGTCGGATTTCTTTGGATCTCTGAGTCTTCCGAAAGATTGAAGCAGGTTTTTCAAGTTCCAACTCGCCAGTCGGTCATGCTGAGTATTGCCTTGTTCTTGGTGGCTTTTCCGTTCATCAATTATGTGGCGGAGTGGAATGCCAGTTGGAACATTCCAACTGCGATGGGAGATTGGATGGAGCAGAAGGAGCAGAGTGCAGGCAAACTGACCGAACTCTTTCTTGACATGCCTTCGGTTTGGTTTTTGGTTCTGAATGTGGTTATGATCGGCCTGCTCCCTGCCGTAGGCGAAGAACTCATCTTCCGGGGAATCATACAGCGTGGGTTGCAGAAGCAGATCGGCAATCCGCATGCCGCCATTTGGTTGGCCGCCATTCTGTTCAGCGCATTCCATTTTCAGTTTTTGGGGTTCGTGCCGCGCATGCTGATGGGTGTGGCCATGGGTTATCTGCTCTATTGGAGCGGCAACCTTTGGTATCCGATCATTGCGCATTTCACCAATAATGCATCGGCTGTTATTCTCAATTATGGCATCCAGCATGGAGATGTTGATTCGGCCATGGACCAAGCGGGAACAGGTAATTCCACGATGGCTGTTTTCTCCCTTGTGTTCTGCATGATGCTGCTCTATCTGTTCAAGCGGCATCAGGAAGCAGCGGCTTCGGCATAACAAAAAAGGAGCCTCGAAAGGCTCCTTTTAATGTCTTGAGTAAGGTCAGTTCAAAGTTTCGACTTATCGATGATCTTGGTAGAAGAATAGTTGATCTTCAAGGCATTCGCTTTTCGAAGCTCCTGCTTCACATCAACCACAACCCCCATCTTCGTGTCCTGATCTACTTTGAGTGAGTAGGTCAACAATGGTACTTCAGCCTCATTGGTTTCTGCCTTTACCTTTTCCACGAACGTGATGATGTCCTTCGGGGTAGCAAAAGCGTCATCCAGCTGAATACGCGGCTCCGTTCCCATGATCTTCTGTAATGGTTTCAACGGTGGGCCAATGTGGATGTAAGCCACCAGTGATTTACGTTCCAGTTTTGCAACTTCTTTTGCCTTTGGCAATATGTGTGTCACCTTCAAGGATGTCTCACGCATTACGGTGGTCACCATAAAGAAGAATAGGAGCATGAACACGATATCTGGCAGCGATGCTGTTGATACGGGCGGTACTTCCTTCGTTCCTTTTTTTCTGATCTGCATAGCGGATGATTTGTGCTAACTAACCTTATTTAGATCCAATCTCTTTTGGTTCAGCTTCCGAGATTCGCTGAGGAATCAATGCTTTAACTGCCTTGGCCTCCTCTTGTTCTTTAGCATTTCCCTTTTGAAGTTCATCATACGATTTGCCGAAACGCTCCTTTGCCACTTGGTCTCTGACCTCCTGATAGGCACTTGCCAAGGCATCCTGAATGAGAATGTACATGTTATAGGAAGTGCCTCGGTCATTTTGAAGCGATACGATCTGCTTTGATACCAATTTGTCTGGCCCCCAATACTTGATCACAAGATCGTAGCTTTCAGGCTTATTGCTTGCAGGTTCAAACTCAGGAAATTTCATGTCCGCCTGATCCCCAGGTTTTCCAATGATAAATTCCTTTGCCGCGTCCTTTAGATCCTCAATCTGCATGTAATCATCCTCAACCAGCAACATGTCGTTGGCATTGGCAAGAACTACGAACACGTTTCGCTTGTTAACATCGGGTTGATCTTCTGGTGGTTCTTCCACGTATGGAGGAAGCACACGGACGAGACCTGTGTCAACATCCATCGTAGTGGTAACGAGAAAGAAGATAAGCAGCAGGAAGGCGATGTCGGCCATCGAACCGGCATTGATCTCCTGTATTTCTCTCTTTTTCCTTGCCATTACTTAAAGAACTTAGAAACTTCTGAATAGATGGTAGCACCCACAGCAACAATGGCAAGAATGTAGAATGCATAAAGTCCGGTACCCACCTGCTTGGCGGTTTCCGGTGTTACACCTTCTGTATTGCCAGGATTGACGTCTGATGCAAGTGCGTAAGATATTCCCACAACCACAACCAACGCTCCGATTCCGATCAATGCGCCCTTAGCATTTTTCGGGTTCTGAACCAGTTGGATGATCGGGAACAGGATAGCGGCCAACGTTGCTACAGCAAAGAGGATGTAGCAGATGATGATGCCGTAATTTGCCATGAAATCTCCCATGATCTTCGGTTTTAAACGGTCAAAGACCGAAATTATTTTTTGCTGTTCTTAACCAAGATGTCCATGAAGGTGATAGAGGAATCCTCCATATCACTTACAAGGCTATCGATCTTGGCAATAAGGTAGTTGTAGAATACCTGAAGGATCATCGCAACGATAAGACCGAATACCGTGGTCAAAAGTGCCACCTTGATACCACCCGCAACCAATGATGGAGAGATGTCACCTGCAGCCTCAATCGCATCGAAGGCCTCGATCATACCGATTACCGTACCCATGAAACCGAGCATCGGTGCAAGTGCGATACAAAGTGAGATCCAAGAAAGACCTTTCTCCAACAGACCCATCTGAACCGATCCGTAAGAAACAATTGACTTCTCAACCATGTCCAAACCTTCATCGTTTCGGTTAAGACCCTGATAGAAGATGCTGGCAACAGGACCTTTGGTGTTTCTGCAAACTTCTTTGGCAGCTTCGACGCCACCTGACTTCAGGCTGCTTTCCACTTCGTTCAGCAATTTTTCTGAATTGCCTGTGGCCAAGCTCAAGTAAATGATACGCTCAATACAAAGAGCAAGACCAAGGATAAGTACGATAAGTACAACTCCCATGAATCCGGCACCACCTTCAATGAATTTGGTCTTCAATGTCTGGTGGAAGCTCTTTGGTGCTTCGTCTTCAGTAACTTCGGTGGAAGCCTCTGTAGCTGCTGCTGGAGCAGGCTCTTCAACTTCGGTAACCGTTTCTTCAGTAACCATTTCGGTTCCTGTAGTGTCTTCATCCTCCGCGAAGGTCGAAGGCAAATAGCCGAAGTTCAAAACTGCAGCAAAGGTGATAAGGGCAAACAACTTTTTCATGATTCTGTTTAGTGGTTAGTTCTTCAACTATTATTTAATGGTTATCAATTACTATTTCAAAAATTCTCACTCTGCGGAGAGAGAGGGATTCGAACCCTCGAAACCCTTGTGGGGTTTACACACTTTCCAGGCGTGCGCCTTCGACCACTCGGCCACCTCTCCTTCCCAAAAGGCAAACGCCCAATTTGGCGCGCAAATTACAAAAAAAGTGATTCGTGCCATGTCCCATAATTAGCGTGTCATTTCACCTCTAAGCGGTGTCTGCAATAGGTTTTTCCGTTCGGTTTTGTCATCCGTATAACCGAGAACGAACATCGCTTTGGTCACGGCTGCCTCCGTGGTCAGGTCAGCTCCGCTGATCACGCCCAGTTGCAGCAATTCCTCGCTTGTCTCGTATTTGCCCATCTCCACTTTCCCTTCGCGGCATTGGGTTATGTTCAGGATAATGATGTCCTTCTCCACCATCTGTCGGATGGAACCGATAAAATCCTCATCCGTTGGGCCATTGCCCGAACCATAACTTTCAATGATCACCAGTTCAATTCCATTTTCGGTGAACATGTTGGCGTAGGGCTTCACTCTCATCCCTGGGAACAGTTGCAATACGGCCACGTTCGTGTTCATGGTGGTGTGAACGGTGAAAGGTGCCGCAGATTGTGCAAGCAGTCGTTCTTCAAACACACGGATGCGAACACCCGCTTCGGCAAGGATGGGATAGTTCCGCGAAACGAATGCATCGAAATTCTCCGAATTGAACTTGTAAGTGCGGTTCCCTCGGTAAAGTTGATCCTCGAAATAGATGCATACCTCTGGGATCAGCGCGCGGCCATCATCCCGTTTCATGGCCGCAATGGAAAGAGCGGTTATCAGGTTCTCGCGGGCATCTGTTCGCGGCAATCCGATCGGTAATTGACTTCCCGTGAAGATGACAGGTTTCCCCAGATTCTCCAGTAGAAAGCTCAAAGCAGAAGCGCTGTACGCCATCGTATCGGAACCATGCAGGATGACAAAGCCGTCAAACTGCTCGTAATATTCTCCAATTGTTTCGGCCAACTCCACCCATA
Source organism: Flavobacteriales bacterium (assembly GCA_016124845.1). Taxonomy (NCBI): domain Bacteria; kingdom Pseudomonadati; phylum Bacteroidota; class Flavobacteriia; order Flavobacteriales; species Flavobacteriales bacterium. Next base: position 104,718 of record WGMW01000012.1, on the reverse strand, counting down.
TTTCGGGTGTGACGTTCGATGAATCGATGACCTCATCCAATTCCATGGCATGTACTTCTACGCCCAGTTCCAAAATGGAAGGAATGGATTTTACCACGCGGTCGAGATGGAACGGCTTCAACGTTCCCGTCTTTTCATCGCGGATCATGCCGATGGTGCCGCCTGTATATATAATGAGAACCTTCGGCTGTGTCATTCTTTATAGATTGAAAAGTTGTTCTGCGTTTTTCGTGGTGATGGCAGCCACCTCGTCCAAGGTCATTTCCTTCACCTCCGCCAGTTTTTCGGCCACCAATTTGGTGTACGCACTTTCGTTCCGCTTGCCGCGATAAGGCGTGGGTGCCAAGTAAGGCGAATCGGTTTCCAACACCAGCCATTCCATCGGAATATGCTTGATGGCCGCATCGATACCGCTCTTTTTAAAGGTAAGCACACCACCAAGCCCTAAGTGCAACCCAAGGTCGATGCATTTTCGTGCCTGTTCTTCCGTTCCAGTAAAGCAATGCAACACGCCACGCAAACGGCCGTCCTGCACTTTTTCTACAGACGCGAAGATCTCATCAAACGACTCGCGGCAATGGATGGCAACAGGCAGTTCAAGCTCTTTGGCCCATTCCATTTGCTGCTCAAAAGCTGTGACCTGCTCTTTTATATAGGTCTTGTCCCAATACAGGTCGATGCCAATTTCACCTACTGCGATGTAACGTCCTGTGGCCAGTTCCTTTTCCACATGGGCCAGTTCAGCCTTGTACGTTTCATTCACCGAACACGGATGAAGCCCCATCATCGGGAAACACCTTTCGGGATAGGCATTCACAACATTCCACAACGCCTCGGTACTCGATCGGTCAATATTGGGCAGCAGCATGCGTTCAACGCCATGCTCAACCGCACGACCGATTACCGATTCAATGTCATCATCAAACTGAGAAGAGTAAAGATGCGTGTGCGTATCGACCAAAATTGCCATGCGGCAAATGTAAACCGCTCATGCATTGGCATCGATTCAAAGACAAGAAATGTTTGCTTCAAGGTTCTCATTCGCCTCGATGATTGCTCTGGCAGGATGTATCTTCAGACTCAAGGAGCTTTCACCACCTTAAAATTCCGCTTCATATCCCCTACAGTCAATTGTCCAAAATAGACTCCAGAGGAAAGATCGCTCATGTCCAGTTCCCACTTTCCTCCCGCTATTTCAGTAACGGGAACCGTTAATTGACGTCCGCTGGCATCATAAAGATTCAATCGGTAATTACCATAGTAATGGGCACGCCAAGCAATTGTGGTTGATGAATTGGCCGGATTTGGGTACACGGTCAGTTCTGAATTTTCAGTTTCGATTTCTTCGATTTCTGAGAATGTACCACACTCATCAACGAAGTCTCCACCGGTCCATTTGGCGATGCCATAGATACTGTCCCCATCGATGGTCCAGAAGCCACCACCGACAACCAGCGTATCACGGTAAACCGTACCTACCAATATGGAATTGTCGAAGTCACTTCCGAGGCTGCACCATTCATTCCCATCCCATCGGGCCACATGGTCTGCTGGCACACCGCCTGCCGTTTCAAAGCGTCCCACAGCATACAGGTATCCATTGCCTGTGAACAGTTCAATGATCTGCCCATTTACACCCCCTGTACCACCGCCCACATCCTTCCAGGCCTCACCATCCCAGCGCTGGATATTGCTGCATACATTACCATTGGCAGCCCCGAAAAGGCCGCCCACATACAGTTCATCCTTGTACACGACCATATCGGCCACCCAGGTCCAACCGGCATACCTGATGCCATTGCCCACGGTTCTCCATTGTGTGCCATCCCAGCGCATGATGTTCTGGTCGGGATCGGTAAAATTGTTATGAAAGTTACCTCCTACATAAAGTTCACCCTGATAGACTGCCAGCGCATAGACCTGAGAGAAGTACGTGTATTGGGGAAAGTTGACCGAAGACCATTGAGCCCCATCCCAGCGTGCAATGCCTTCCGTGCCGGGCAGACCTGCAACGGTTGAAAAACTGCCTGCCACATAAAGGTCATCATTGTATACACACAGATCGTAAACGGAACCTGAAACACCGATTTCAAATCCTTGCACAGAAAGCGAATCCCATGAATTTCCATCCCAAGTGGCAATACGGGGAGCCTTAACATTTCCGACCGAATAGAATGTCCCTCCTACATAAAGCAATCCCTGATAACGGCAGAAACCGAGCGTATTCCGAGGTGGATTGTTCAGCGTGTCCAGCCCGTCAATACCTGCGCCAAGTGAATCCCACTCTATGCCGTTGTAGTGGGCAATGCCCCGTATAGGCTTCCCATCAAAGATGCGGAATTGCCCACCTCCAACATAGAGGGTTCCGTCCACTGTGTCAGAATATACGGTATGGATGTAATGATCGATCTCACCCGCCATGGCCTGCCAGTTGTTCTGTGCATGGCAGAAACTGATGGGGAGAAAATAGAATGTCAATAAGCGAATGAACGGAATTCTCATGTTTCGTTATCTCAGTCAAGTCTCAGCCAGTTGTAAAACTCTTCATTTCCCCGTCTGTTTGCAACAATCAACACGTTTTAGGTGGTTACATTTGCCCCGTGCAGCGCATTCTCATTATCCGTTTCAGTTCCATTGGCGATATCGTTCTCACGAGTCCCGTGGTGAGGGCGTTGCGCAAGAAATTTCCAGAGGCCGACATCCGCTTCGTGACCAAAAAGCAGTATGCCGAGTTGGTGCAACCGAATCCGCATTTGAACGGTGTCTTTCTTTTGAACGACAGTTTGAATGTACTGGCCAAGGAACTCAAAGCGTTCAACCCCGATGTGGTCATCGATCTGCATCATAATCTCCGCACGCGCATTCTCAAAACCCTGGTCGGTGGCCAATGGCACGCCTTCCATAAACTGAATGTGGAGAAATGGCTAAAGGTGAACCTGAAGGTGGATCGACTGCCCAACATTCACATCGTTGACCGTTACATGGAAACGCTCAAACCGCTGGGGGTTGAGAATGATGGGAAGGGTTTGGATTTCTTTTTTGACCCCTTTGCCTTCGGCATCTCCCCAAAGGGGAGAGAACCCCAACTTCCTGAAAGCTTTGCGTCTGGTTTTGTGGCTGTGGTGGTCGGAGCGAAATTCAAAACCAAGCAATTGCCAGAACATAAGTTGATAGAACTCTGTAACGGTATCCAACGGCCCATTCTGCTTATTGGCGGACCGGAAGATGAAGCGTTTGGCGAGGCCATTGCCGCAAAGTCATCTGCAAACGTTTTCAATGGTTGCGGCAAGTATTCCCTGCTCGAATCCGCTTGGCTCATCCGCCAGTCGCAGTTGGTCATTACGCACGATACGGGAATGATGCATATCGCAGCCGCATTCAACAAAAAGATCATTTCCATTTGGGGAAACACCATTCCTGCCTTTGGCATGTTTCCGTATCTGCCAAAAGGAGGTGAATCGTTCATCTCAGAAGTGAACGGTCTGGACTGTCGCCCGTGCAGCAAGATCGGTTTCGATAAGTGCCCTAAAGGTCATTTCAACTGCATGGAACAGCAGGATATTTTTGCGGTTATTCAACAAACCATCAAATTCACAGGATTATGAAAAAGCTACTCTTCTCAAACAGACCTATTGCCACCGACCTCGGTCTACTAATAATCCGTTTGGCTTCAGGAGGCATCATGGCCTTCAGTCATGGTTGGGGAAAATTGCAAGGACTTTTGGAAGGAGATTTCAGCTTTGCTGACCCTCTCGGCATTGGCCAGGCACCATCGCTTGTTTTGACGGTATTCGCGGAGTTTGTTTGCGGAGTTCTTGTTGCGCTTGGCCTCTTTACGCGTGCCGCCTTGGTGCCGCTCATCATTACGATGGTGGTGGCCGTTTTTATTGTGCATGCAGACGACCCTTTCGGTAAGCAGGAGTTCGGCCTGTTGTTCCTTGTGCCTTACGCAACGTTATTCTTAACGGGCCCTGGCAAGTATTCGCTGGATAAAAAGTTTGGTTAATCCGCAAACAGCGCCTTCAATTCCGTAGCCTCGTTGGGCTTCATCTTTCCAGATAGAATAAGGCTCAATTGCCGTCTGCGTAGCGCGCCATCATAGCGGGCTTTTTCCTCTTCCGTTTCCGGAACAACCTCCGGCACACGTATCGGATTGCCGAGCTGATCCACGGCCACAAACGTGTAAATGGCCTCATTTACTTTGATCTTCTCCGAAGTGGAGCGGTCTTCCACAAACACATCTATAAAGATCTCCATGCTGCTGCTGAACGACCGCGACACCTTGGACTGCAACGTCACAATATCGCCCAGTTTGATGGGCTGATTGAATGAAACGTTATTGACCGATGCGGTCACGCACACGCGTTTGCAAAGGCGATGGGCCGAAATGGCCGCGATCACATCCATCCAATGCAGCAGCTTGCCGCCCATCAGGTTTCCCAAGGTGTTGGTGTCGTTGGGCAGGACGATCTCGGTGTTAATGGCCAGCGTGGATTCGGGTGTGCGTTTGTCAGACATGCGTTGAATTTTCGCCAAAGATAAAGCCCCGATCTGCAATCGCAGGTCGGGGCCTTACTTCGGGTTGGATTCGTTCTAAAGTTTAGAGAACTTCTGTACGAAACGCTCGTTGGTCTTCGTGTCTGTCAACTCCACGAAGTAGATGCCTTGGCTCAAGGTCGAAACATCCACATTCATGTTATCTCTGAAGTTCTGTTCCGTGCGGATCAACGCTCCGTCAACAGACATGATCTTCAGGTTATACGTGCCGCCATTGTCCATGTAAATGCTCACGAAATCGTTGACAGGATTGGGGTACACCAACATCTGCGGACCTTTGGCTTCTGCGATCGGGTCGTCAATACCTGTGTATTGCTTGGTGTAGATCGGAAGCGAGATCTGCGTAGGATGCTCAGGAGAGAAATGCACCCGCTGAATCGCTACACGAGGTGAGTATTCTTCGCCTTCGAAGATGTAGGTCTTTCCATCGCCCGGCTTTCTACGGAAGAATTCGCCCGGCATGATCGGAATGTTCGGATTCACTTGGAAGCGGTTGTAGTTACTGCTGCTGATGAGGATCTTGATCTTGTGTCCATCACCGAACGTGTAACCGATCGGAAGCATTTCGAACACGTACTCATAGATTTCACCGATGTTGATGTTCGTGAACGGAATGTCATCACCCGGATGCTCCTGCGAGTAATCCTTCCAAGGCTCTTCTACCAGCATGCGCACATAGTCGCGGGCACGGGCATTCACTTGGCCGTCCTGCACAAAATATTCGCGGCCATCAGGGTAGACATCCACAATACGGATGTGGAAATCCGTGTCGGTCGGACCTTCATCCAAACCACCGATGTTGCTCTTGGCATAGAGTTTCACCGTTGGATAGCCGATAACGCACAGAGAATCCTTTACAGGCGCACTCTCAAAGCTGATCACTCCTGGACGGTTCATGGTGTAAGGCTCATAGCGTGGGTCTTTCAGGTTGAACTGTCCTTGTGCATCGCGCTCGCCATCTGGCGTCTTCACGATCATGTTGGCACCACCCACGGTTCGGATAGGATCATCCGGATCGTGCACGTACATCTTGAATCCTTCATCGGTTGTGGGAGCTTCATTGTCCAACGTACCATCTTGGTGAAGGAAGAACGTGGTTCGCTGAATGGCATCCCAATCGCGTCCTTCAGGTAGCGGGAAGGTATCTACGCCCAACCAGTAGTTCGAAAGGTTCACATTCTGAGGTTCGGTATCGTTGTTCGGTCCCACGATGTAGAGACGCACGTTCGGAATCTCGCTCGGGTCGGCAAAATCGCGGTAAGGGATCGGATGGATGGAGGTCGCATTCAATCCGGGGATCACATTGCTCAATGGAATGTCCGGTAGATCGATCGGAATGGTGCCACCACCGAATGGCGTGGTATACACCAATTCGGCTTTCAGTCCGGTAAGTGGCGTTACGCCCGTTAGCACACCGATAAGCTGCGTGTAAGGCAATCGCACTTCGGCTGCCGGTACGCGAATGTCGATATGACCCGCCAACCCAAGGTCAGCGAACGGATAAAGGTTGTCCGATTCAGGAAGCACGAATTTCGGCTCGCCCAACGAGTCTCCCGGGGCGTAGTTCAGGTTGTAACGGAACCATCCGATCACCTCCGAGTTCAAAGCCTTGTCTATCGGGATGTTCGTTTCGCTGAAATCATCGAAGTTGATGCCCAACAGGTCCGAAACATTGTCGGGATAGGTTCTGTCTCCCGTGGTCAGCGAACCTGTGGTCTGGTGTGCCCAAGGTCCAAGTACCAGCTTTTGCAATTCGCGGTTGGTCACACCGGGTCGGTTGAACTTGCCGGTGCTCAAATGCCTGCGCATGTTGGCCCAGCTCTCCGTCTGCGAGTCCACAAAGATGTCCCACCAGCCACCGAGGTGATACGCAGGGACCTCCATGTTTCCAAAGCGGCTGTACTCACCGTTGATGTTCGCTTCACCATTGGCATCTACAGGTGCGCGGCTCACATCGATCTCAGCACGGCCTACAAAGTTGGGGTAGTAACCGCACGTCTTGTTTCCGAACTGATCCTCGTACTGAACCGAAGCAAAGTGGTCGATGGCCAAGTTGGCCGCATCGAATTTGTTCTGCTGAAACTCGTGCACCACGGAGTTCACCACAATGGATTGCGGCAAATTGTAGTCCGCAGAACTGTGAATGTTGTTCTGCATGTCATTGTCAATGGGAATGAGGTCATCATCCGTTCCCGTAAAGATCTGTCCTTTGAGCCAGCCCGTTACCAAGCGGTCGCGCAGCACCCCGTTGGGGAATCCCACACCCTTGTAGAAGTCGGCAGGGGCCACAATGGGCATCAACGCCTTACAACCGGGCTCATTCTCATCGATCATGTGGGCCGCAGCCGCCTGATATTGGTTATAGCCGAGGGCCGAAGCTCCGAACATCGCAAAGCGACCGCTGTAAACCAGATCGGTGGTGTCGGTAATGCCATCGCCATCAAGGTCGTAATCCCTCACCAGCCGATGTTTGATGTAATTCCACGTATCGAAGCCGTCCTCGTGCTTGTTGCCGTTCTTCGGGTCGCTTGGGTCGGTGGCATCCAACACATGTTGGAAGTTCGGGTGGTACACGCCCTTGTTCCAACCATCGCTGGTAAGCGGCAGATAAACCCCTTCCGAAGCATATCGTCCCCGCTGATCCTGTTTCAGGAAGGCATAGCCCAGGAGGTTCATCACAGGTGCCTCGCCCGCGTTCTGGTCGCCCTTGTCGTAAGGCGTACGGGTAAGCACCATCGGCAATTTGTACGGGTTCGGGTTCGGCTGGCCGTTCAGCGAATCGTAGATGATATACTGCGTGTTGCGAGGGATCAGCTCCAAGTTGTACTCAATGGGCTGGCTACCGAAAATGGCCTGCAACTGTGTCGGTATAGGGATGCTCACAGGAACCATCAGACAGTCGCGCATAATGGGCAGATACACATCCGTCATCAGCTTGGTGCTGTCGTGCATGATGAACTCCTCGGAGTACACCGTGGAGAATTCGAGGAGGTTATCGATCTTTCCGTTCAGGATCACATCGCCCTGACCACGCGAAGTGTTCACGAACGTGCCGATAAGAAGAAGGGAGAATAGAACTCTTTTCATTACTGGAGGTATTAGAGTTGTTTAATGTCGAATAGGATAGAACCATAGACCATCGTTCCGATCTTAGGAGAACCGAAGGCCTCTTGACGTTGTAAGTTATAAACATTTGACGCACCGAAGCGTAGCGTGGAATACCATTTCGGTATCTCGTAGCTCAACTGAAGGTCGAGGAAGGAGTAGGATTTGACCATTCCCGTTCCGAACGTGCTTTGCCAGAGGTATTTGTCAACCCATTGGAAGTTGGCAGAGAAACCCAGCCCTTTCCACACCTTGCGGCCTTTAACTCCCACGTTGAATTTGTTCTTCGGGGTGTTGAACCCTGGAATGATGGGGTCATCCAGATTCTTGTCAATAAGCTGCGCGAACGTGTAGTTGACCGAGGCCGAATAGTTGTCGTTGATGTAATAGACCAGACCGAGGGTGGCACCCATCGAACGCACCGACTGCGTGGCATTCACAGGAATCTGATACCGCGTGTACGATTCGTTGCTGGCCGAGTAGGAGAGAAGCTGATCCACACCGCTCTGGTCGTTCACGCTGGCGTTGTGCGGCTGCACCACGCGTATCTCCCCAATGAAATCGGTGTACCAGTTGTAGTACCAGTTCGCATCCACATACAGTTTCTTGAAGAGCACACCCCGATAACCGAGCTCGATGGTCTTCACCTGCTCTGGTCGCAGCTTCTTGGCCGAGAACGTCTTCAACTTCTTGGCGGCAACATCATAAGCCGAGTCAAACCACGCGCCTTGGTTCTGAACGCTGTCCAAGTAGTTCTCAAAATTGGTCACCGACTCCAAGGTGTAGAGGTTGTCCCAGCCGTTCAGGTTGCCTGCAATGGTCAGCGGACCGATATCAAGGTTGATGTACTGGTTCTGCAGCGTTGGAATACGGAATGCGCTCTGTGCCGCCACGCGGAAGATGTGTCCCTTCAGGTTGTACATCATCGATACGCGGGGCGAGAACTGCACAGGGAAGTTCTTGTTCTTATCCGCCCGCACCGAGGCCATGATCTTGAACTTGTCATCAAAGAAGCCCTTCGTCATCTGGGCAAAGCCGCCCACTTCCCAAACCTGTAGGTTCACAAACTTGGCGCTGAGGTCGGCAGAGCCGTTGGCAAGCGTATCGCCACGGTTCACCAGCGTGTCGGAGAAGATGGTTCCGAACGACTGCGGGTCGTACCTGCGGACGTTGGCGCCCACCAGCAGGTCGAAGTAAGGCGTGTGGAAATTGTACTGTCCCTCCACATGCTGTAGGTTCGACTTGTCTGTGAACTTGGAACCTTTCTGAAGGTTGGCGTTGTTGATGATGTCGTTGCGGAGCGAATCGAACTTGGTGCTGCCCGCAGGGATCCAGCCGTTGGCATCGGCCACCGCCCGTGCATGCTCCTTCGCGGCCTGAACCTGCGCGGCCGAGGCATCTCCGTCAAAGTCGTTGGTCATCACCTTCAGGGTATCGAAGTAGGCACCGAGGTATTCGCCCACATAATCCTTGATCCCCTGTTTGGAGATGTTGATGCCTGTGAATACGATATCGTATGACTTGCCTGCGTCCTCAAACGTAGAGTAGGCGCGCACCAACCAGTTCTTGCCCGTTATCTCGGCCTTCACCTGTTGGAACAGAATATTGTTGATGCTGTAACGGTTGGACGCCTGATAGATGGCCGTACCCGTTCCGAACTTGTACGTCAGCGAAGCCTCAATGCCTTTCTTAAAGCGGTAGTGCAGCGCGGCCGTGGCCTTGGCGCTGAAGGTGTTGTTGTTGGCCAACTGATGCTCCGTGTAGCCCGGTGCCTTTACGTTAATGGTTCCCGGATAGGCATTGGGCGAAACCAGCCCCAACCAGTTGTTCAAAGCAATGTAGTCATCGCGCTGCTGCTGCGTCAGCGTCTGGTCGTCCTGCAATTTCTCGATGATGGCCGAGAGGTCGATGTCCGTGCTGATGTCGCCATACAGGTTGGGTGCCACGCTGTCGGTCGGGTCGTAGTAGTCGGGGCGGTACTTGGTGTCGTTGGCTATCCAGTCGTTCGCACGCTTATACTGCCCTGTTATTTTCAAACCCCAGCGCTTCTCCTTGCCGAAGGTTCCCGCGTAGCGTGCTTGGAAATCGGCATAGTCGCGGCTACCGCCCTGTATCTTCACCGATAGGCCCGGATAGTCGTACGGGTTCTTCGTCCGCATGCTCACCACCCCCTGAAAGGCGTTGGGGCCGTACAAGGCCGAGGCCGGCCCACTGATCACCTCCACACTTTCGAGGTCGAGGTCGTTGGCACCCACCATGTTTCCCACCGGGAAGTTCAACCCCGGGGCCTGGTTGTCCATTCCATCCACAAACTGAACGATACGCACAGGGGCCGTGGTATTGAAACCGCGCATGTTGATGACCTGAAAGCCCATACTGCTCGTGGTCACATCCACGCCCTTCAGCGTGCTCATGCTCTGGTAGAAGTTGCCCGATGCCACCTCGTTGATGTCGCGCACATTCATCTTCTGAATGCTGGCGGTACTTTCCATGATGGTCTCCGACACGCGCGAACCGGACACCACCACTTCCTGCCCCACCATGTTGATGGTCTCCATCTCCACGGTCACGTTGGTGTTGTTCTTATCCACAGGTATCTCAAAGTCCTGATAACCGAGGTAGCTAACCACAAGGGTCTTCGGTTCCGATAGGTCGAGCTCGATGCTGAACTTCCCGTTGGCGTCTGTCTGCACCCCGGTAGTTGTACCTTTAACTATTACAGATGCAGCGACCAGCGTTTCACCGCTTTTCTTGTCCTTGATCACACCCGTTACGGTCTTGTTCTGTGCAAAGGCGGCAACGGTAAATAGGATGGAAATGAGGAGGAGGGTAAACCGTATTCTCATTCGTTAGGGGTTGGTTTAGATTAGGTTATCGTCTCCAAGAATACGAAGTTTTCCGAATTTGTCAATAGGGTAACATCAAATTCAGATAAAGGAAACATGTCTCCCCGATGAACTGTAGCTGACTGTGTTTCATTTCCTCGCGCGCTTTGAGGCACATTCAGCGTGATGGGAAAGGGGGCCTTCGGGCCATGGATCCGGTAACCGGACCGCAGGAAGAGGACCGCCTCGGTGGCAACGGGGTGAACAAACCGTGGTGCTGGTCGTTTAGCCACTTTAAATGGCTTCGGTACAGGTGGAAACAAACGTATTCCGAAGCAAACCATATCTTCACCCAATACGGCTATACATTCTCACATCATCCACATCATCATCATGAAAACACAACTACTCTCTTTCTTCCTTCTTTTCTTTGGCATGGCAGCCTTTGCGCAGAATGCCAACTTCACCTTTCACGATTACTCCGCTGCCAGCATTGAAGGCGACACCATCGACTTCTCTGCCTATTACGGTAAGAAGGTGATGGTGGTGAACACGGCCAGTTACTGTGCGTTCACGCCTCAGTTCCACGACCTTCAAACGCTTTACAACCAATACAATCAGTATAACTTCGAGATCATCGGGTTTCCGTGCAACGATTTCGACAATCAGGATCCGGGCAACGATTCCACCATCCTCAATTTCTGCACCGAGAACTATGGGGTCACCTTTCAGATGATGTCGAAGATAAAGGCGGTGGTACCCGATACCGCTCCGGTGTTCCGTTGGTTGCAAGAGGGCGCGCTCAATGGCGTGTCAGACGCCCCTATCACATGGAACTTCAACAAATTCCTCATCGATGAGGCCGGACACTGGGTGGCCTACCACAACAGCTTGGTCAACCCGACCTCCAGCGTTATTACCGACTGGATCATGAGCCCATCGGCCTTGGGTGTGGCCAATGCCGACAAGAATGAAAAACCGTTGGTGGAACTGTTCGGTTCGGCAGGTGCCTACCAGATGCAACTGCAACTCAATGATGCCAATACCCGGTCCATGGACATCCGTCTTTACGCTACTGATGGCCAACTGATAGACGTTATCTACTCTGGCACCGCCAAAGGCACCCACAGGCTTTCGTACGATGTCTCTTCGCTGCCATCGGGCATCTACCTCATCCGCGCTTCTGCCGGAACCACGGTGCAGACACTGCGGTATGCGGTGATCGGCCAGTGATCGGAAGGTCTTTTCTACTCGATCAGGGGTTTTGACTTGCCGCCCGCTTGGGGTGTAGCCCTTACGGGTGGCTCTGTCGGCTGTTCAGAAGATTCTGTTTGCCTACAGCTGTTGGGTTGGGAGGTTGCCGACCTTCTATATCGGCTTGCCGCACAGTTCCGTTGACCTTCCGCATTGTGTTGTTGACTGTCTGCGTTGTTCTGCTGGCTGACAGGGGCGCGTTGCCAAGGTGCCGCGTTGTGTTGTTGGGTGTCCGGATCGTGTTGCAGGGGTGTGGGGTATGGTCTGCCGACCTGCCGCGTTGATCTATTGACCTTCCGGGTTGTCTTATCAACCTTCCGCATCGACTTATTGACCTTCCGCGTTGACTTATTGGGTCACCGCATCGTCTTATTGACTCTCCGGGTTGAGTTATTGAGGAGTCTGTTCAATAAACTGTGTCAGTTGTCAGATAGATAGATTTGATAACCGATAGACACAGAAAAAATGGAAGAACAAGAGAAAGACAGATTTGACTACGCCAACCATGAGAAGGAGGCGATAGAGAAATTGAAAAAGGGAGCAATACTGATCTGAACATGATCAAGAAGCAATTTCCACGAAATACATCTTCAACTTGCCTTTGCCTTTCGCTTCTACCTCTCCTCGACTCACAAAGGCAAACTCAGACAGACCTTTGACAAGGTGGTAGGTACTCTGGCTGATATTCACCTTCCCTGCCTCGCCCGATGATTCCATGCGGCTGGCGGTGTTGACGGTATCTCCCCAAATGTCATATTGGAATTTCTTGACACCAACAATGCCTGCTACAACTGGTCCTGTGTGGACTCCGATGCGTATCTCAAAGTATGGCAAGCCAGCAGCTACTTTTTTGGCTTTTCCCTGCTCCACAAAATCACGCATTTCAAAGGCGGCTTTCACCACATCCGAAGCATGGGTTGAATTGGGAGTTGGCAGCCCACCAGCCGCCATGTAGGCATCGCCAATGGTCTTTATCTTTTCGAGCCCATGTTTTTCCATGATATGGTCGAAGGCGGAGAAACACACATTGAGGTCTTCCACCAATTGCTGTGGACTCAGGTTTTCAGACATGGCCGTGAAGCCTTTGAAATCGGTGAACAGTACCGTCACGTCATCGATCAACTTGGCATCGGCATGGCCTTTTTCTTTCAATTCCGTGGCCACCTCTTCGGGCAGGATATTCAATAACAGTTCTTCGCTGCGTGCCTTCTCTTTGCCGATGCGGTTGCGCTGCACAAAGAAGACCGATGCCAGCAGCACCATCAAAGCCAATCCACCGATGGAAGCATTGCGTTGTAGGTTCTTTCTACGCAATTCTTCAGCAGCGATCGCATCTTTCTTATCCTGCTCAGCCTGCGTGGCGGCCTCCTTCTTGTCAAACTCATACTGCATTTCCAACTGGGTGGTCTTTTTCGTGTTCTCCTCATTCACAAGACTGTCCCTGTAAACGAGATACATCTTGTAGTTTTCGTATGCGCCTTTGTAGTCATGCAAAGCACTGTCGGACTCGGCAAGCCCAAGGTATGATTGCTTGATCTGATCCTTTGTTCCCAGTTCCCGACTGAGCGCAAGGCTTTTGGAATACCATTTCCTGCCCTCGGCAGGTTTCTTCATTAAATTGTAGGTACTGCCCATATTGGCGTAAGAAGCGGCAACACCCCACTGTATGCCCATTTCCTCAAACATGTTGAGGGTCAGCTTCGTGTGCTGCAGAGACTTCCCGTAGTTTCCAAGTTTATTGTAACATACAGCAACGTTCATGTTGCAATTGGCAATTCCATATTTATCTCCAACCTCTTCGGCAATTCTGAGTGCTTTAAGGGTGTTTTCCAACCCTTTGTCATATTGCTTTTGAAGGATGAAGACATTTCCCATGTTGGCGTATGCCATGGCAGTCCCTCTCTTATCGCCAATTTCTTCTCTTATCTCAAGCGACCGTTGATGTGTTTGAAGCGATTGCTCATAGTTTCCCTGATCCTGATGGATCACAGCGATGTTGTTGTAGCAGGCCGCTATTCCGCGTTTGTCTCCGATCTCTTCCTTTATTCTCAACGCCACCAACAGATTCTCGATCGCCTTTGGATAGTTGCCTTGATACTTATATACAATTCCAATGCTGTTGTATGTATTGCCGATAAGGTATTTCTCCCCGCTGGCCTCCACAATTTCAAGAGCCTTCATATACTGTTCAAGTGCCTTATCGTACTCCCCTTTTGACTGAAGGATCTGACCCAGATCGATCAGACATGCACCCATTGACTTCTTGTTGTCGGCTTCGCGAAAAAGCTCAAAGGCTCTTTCAACATAGGTGAAGGCCGAATCTGTTTCCCCCTTCACCTTCAATGCAAGGCCCTGAAGTTTCAAGGCATTTGCCATGTTTTTTTTGTCCCCACGACTTTTTGCAAGCCGATACACCAACTCCGAATGGTAGAACATGCTGTCACGTTTCGAAGCACTATAGTTTGTTCGCACAACTTCAAGCAGCGCATTCATTCTACTCGTATCAGCTTCGGTCTTGTTGTTCCAAACGGCCCAAAGACTGTCCAACTTGGCATCCTGCGCCATGGAACACAATGGGAACGAAAGCAGGCAGATAAGGAAGAACAGTCGTGTCATGGCGTTGGATGGGGCTTACTTCTGGGTTGTCGGTTTGAATATACGACTTCCCAGATTGGCGAGGCTTTGAAGTTTGGGCAGATTGAGCATGGCCAACGACTTGAGCCGATGTTCGCCCATCAAGCGCAAGGTGTCTTTTACGTACGGTTTCATTCCGTGCTCACTGGCATGGGCCATCGCATAGAGATCGCCCTTGGACTTGCTATCTACAAAATGCTCGAAGTGCGAACCGCCAGAAAGTTCAATGTACCGTGCTGGAACGTCACCATCATTCCAAAAGGCATGCATCACACCTTTCGGTTTTATCACATAACTGCCCGCTGGCGCGGAGAACTGAAGCCCTTCCTTTCCGCCCAATTCAAACTTCAACTCGCCACTTATCACATACAGCAATTGCGCCTCGTGGTCGTGTACGTGTGGAGCCAGCAGTTCGCCCGGTGCGAGAACGCCTTCCATCACCGAGAAGTCGCCTTCCAACTCTGCCGCACGTGCCTTGATGACCATTTCGCTGTTGGTCTTTTCGCCTTCCCCTGGTAGTCGGAGATAGTCGGTGATCGAGAAATCTGTTGTCATGGTCTTATTGTTTTTGTTCCAATTGCTCCAAGCGTTGCATCATCTGCGTAACCTGTTTTTGCAATTCGTCTTTTTCGGTTTTCAGATCCTGAATGGCCTTCACCATAAGCGGAGAAAGTTTGCTGTAATCCATCATCCACGGATCACTTTTTGGGTCATTGCCTCCTTCGGTAACCGCATTGGGATAGATGTCAAAAACCTGCTGCGCGATGAAACCTGTCTGTGGTTTTTCCGAATCTTCCTTATACACGTAGTCTTTCACCTCTATATTCATCAGATCGGTCAGTCCTTTAGTGGTCGGGTGGATATTCATTTTCAGACGTTCGTCAGAAGTGGTGTTGTAAGCCACACTTGTTGATGTGGACTGCACAATGGCGCCTATTTCAGTGCCATTCGGCTTCTGAAAAGCCATGTATCGGTTGCTGGAGGTCTGTGTGTTCTCACCTGCCGTTATCAAAAGCCCGTTGGAGAAGGCGCCATCTCCTGTGTTCTGGACCGAAGCCACGTATTGCCCCGTGTTGGCGAAATCGTCAGTCACATGAAATTTAGAAGACGGAGCGCTTGTGCCGACACCAACATTTCCGCTTTCATCCAACACCAATTGGTCTGTTACACCGAGTTTCCGAAGTACAAGGTCGCCTGCAGCATTCATATAGATGACCGAGATTCCAGTGGCGCCCGAGACCCGAATACCAGAATTCTCATTGGTACCCGAACCCGCAACGTGCAAAAGTGCACCAGGAGTGTTTGTTCCGATCCCCACATTTCCGCTCACAGCCGAATAGATATCGTTTCCATTCACGGTCCAATCCCCATCATCGCCTGAGCTCAAAGTTGCGGGGTCTGTCCAGGTCATCTTTCCGTTGGCATCCGAAACAGGGACGTAACCCGCCTGCTGGTGTCCGTCCACCATTCGGATGGAACCGACCACATGCAATTTTTCTTCTGGTGATGAAGACCCGATGCCGACTTTCCCGTTTTTCAGAATGACCATGGCATCTGAAGTTGTCCCGGTAGATTGACCATTGCCCACCACAAAAAGGCGGTCGCCAGGATTCCATCCGGTAGTGTTTGCGGGCACATAATCCGTGTTGTTCCTTCCTATTGCAATTTCGTTGAATGATTTTGCCGTAATGTAGGTTCCCAACGCTATTGCCCGATCTCCACTGGCGATGGACAGCGTTCCGATAGCGATGGAAGTATTACCATTGGCCGTACTTGAACTGCCCATTGCCACCGAACTGAGACCATCGGCATTGGTGCTATTGCCCAAAGCAACACCATTCACTCCTGTGGAAATGGCCCCGCTGCCGATGGCAATACTTTTGTCGTTTGTTGCTTTGGTGTTGTATCCCAAGGCAACTGAGTAAAGCCCGGTCTCGCTTGCATCCCACTGCGGACCCGACACGCTACCGGCCCTGAAAGCAGCCCTGCGAGGATTGAAGAACATACGCGTGCCAGCACCCGAAACCTCGATCGAGTCTCCCATATTTAGTGTGCCGGTGACAATAAAGCCATCATCACCATCAATGAATACTGCACCCGTATCGGCAGTAATGGTTCTTCCCGCACCCAGACCACCTTGGTCATAGGCCTGATCGAGGGTTGGTGGCGTGATCGAATTACCGGCCGTTCCGGCATAGAGCGCATAGGGAACAGAAAGCAACTGCGATGTTCCCATGTCCTGATAGGAAGTTCCGCCCGAGGCATCCATCTCCACCTGAATGAAATAGCTGCCCGTTGACCAATCGACAGAGGCCAGATCGCCCGAAACAACTGCTCCGTTTCCGATCTCAATATTGAACAGCCCGAACTGATTGGTCGTAGGCGAATGGGTCTCCTGATAAACCACCGTTCCCACAGGCGAACCACTATGCAGACTTAATTGCAGTCCAACAGCCTGACCTGCAAGAACACTTCCGGCATTGTCGCGCGCCACGCCCTGATAGTTGAACAGTTGTGGCACCTGAGCCGAAGCTGCGGCAATGATGAACAGGTTGAAAATAAGAAGGATGGATCTTTTCATTGTATGGGGTTTTGATGGATGAGTAAGCACTTTTTCACTGGACCTTGATGATCATCTGCCTTCCAACTCTGCCGCACGTGCCTTGATGACCATTTCGCTGTTGGTCTTTTCGCCTTCCCCACGTAGTCGGAGATAATCTGTGATCGAGAAATCAGTTGTCATGGTCTTATTGTTTTTGTTCCAATCGCTCCAAGCGTTGCATCATCTGCTGCATTTGGGCTTTCATTTCCTCTTTCTCGGCCCGTTCGGCCTCAATGATCTTCTGTTGGTCCTGTATGGCTTTGACCAACAATGGCGTGAGCATGCCATAGGCCACGCCCCATGGTTGTTCTTCCACGTTTTCGGAGCCTACATCCACTGCTTTCGGGTAATGCTGGTAAAGCTGCTGCGCGAGGAATCCCGTCTGGCGGCCTTCTTCAGAGAGGTCATCCTTGAACGAGTAATCCTTAACCTCGATCTGCATCAGGTTCTCCAAGCCATAAACGGTGGGAACAATATTCGTTTTCAGTCTTTCGTCAGAGGCACTGACGTATTCAACAGCTGTGCTTCCGCTTTGACGGATACGGCCCATGTAAGAGCCATCGGGTCTTTCAAACTGGATCATGCTCGATTCCTTACTGGCGTTGTACGTGTTGTGTCCAGCAGTTACCAGAAACCCGTCATTCCTGTCTGTGTTGTTGTTTCTGGTGTTGGCAACTTCAGTCACGAACAGATCTTGACCGAATGGATTGTTGGAGACCACTAACTTTTTATCAGGCGACAATTGACCGATGCCCACATTTCCGGTTGAAGTGATCGTCATGTGCTCGACCAACGAGGTTCCGTTTGTGGTGTAGAATGAAAGGTCGCCATCATTGTTCGCACCATCATTTTCAGAAGCGATCCGGGCAGCTGTGTAATCGCCCGTGTTACCATCATCATCATAATTGACCAAGTTGATCTGTGCGTAATCGGCACCTGCACTCTGCCGAGCACCTCCGATGTTCAGCGTTCGGGTCAGACCTGTAGTTGTACCCGCACGATCAAGCAGCCCATTCCCACCAACATGCAGTTTTTCGGTTGGGCTATTTTGGTTGATGCCCACATTGCCGCTATTGCGATAAACGTTGCTGCCGCTGATCGTCCAGTCTCCATCCGAAATGGTTGTCGGGTCGGTCCAGGTCATCTTTCCATTCACATCCGAAACTGCGATGTAGCCAGCCTGCTGATTGCCATCCACCATCCGTATGGAACCCTGCACATCCAGTTTCTGTGCAGGTGAACTCGTTCCCAACCCGATGTTGCCGGAAACATCCAAAACCAGTTGATCGGTCACCCCAAGTTTTCGGATGACCAGATCGCCTGAAGCATTCATATAGATGACCGAGGTTCCTGTAGTACCAGAGACCCGAATACCAGAATTTTCATTGGTGCCCGAACCTGCAACGTGCAAAAGAGCACCGGGCGTGCTTGTTCCGATCCCGACCTTGCCATTTTTCAGAATGACCATTGCATCCGAGCGGTTGGAGTCGTCCATTCCATTGCCGACCGAGAAAATTCGATCAGCAGCATCCCATCCACCCGCACTGTTGGGTGTGTAGTCCGTATTGTATGCTCCAAGGCTCAATTCATATCCTGATGGAGCGTTGATGCCCGAGCCCATCGAGAAGGAATTATCTCCGCTGGCCAAAGCCTCCAACCCCATCGCAACGGATCCGAAACCGCTTGCCACTGCCTGATTACCAATAGCCGTGGAAAAATCCCCGCTTGAATTCGAATAGTAGCCTAATGACGTTGATGAGTGACCGCTTGCTGTCGTATTGTTGCCCATGGCGGTTGAAAAATCTCCACTGGCCTTTGAATCATTTCCACTTGCAAATGACGCGGAGCCGAGGTTTCCTGTGTCCCAATTGGTACCCGTGACCTGACCAGCCCGAAAGGCACCTTTACTCTTATCGAAAAAGAATCGGGCATCATGTTCATTGTCTCCATCATCATTCAATTGATCGGAGCCGAAAACAAAATCATAGGCGGCCTCATCCACCGCGCTGCCCGGTCTCACCACACCACCCAACGTGTCGAAAACCGAAGCCTCTATGCCTGCGGCCATGTATTGCCAACTGGCATTTCCATTCGCATCGCTGGTAAGCACGTAGCCATCGGCCTGCGTACCATCCTGATATTTCATTTTTCCTACAAGATGGAATGTTGTGTCCGGGGTTGATGTACCAATACCGGTCTCACCGCTTTTCAGAATGACCATGGCATCTGAACGGTTCCCTGAGTTTTGGCCATTACCCACCACAAAAAGACGATCGTTTGTATTCCAAGAGTTCGTACTTGTCGGAGTATAATTCGTGTTGTAATTCCCAATAACTGTTTCTACAAATGACTTGGCCGTGGTGTTACTTCCCATTGCAGAAGATCGGTCGCCACTTGCAATGGTGAAAGTTCCCAAGGCAGTAGAATTCGATCCGCTTGCGGTGGTAGAATACCCTATTGCCGTAGAACTGGTGCCGCTTGCTGTGGTACTGGTCCCCATGGCAATGGATTGCGTTCCGCTGGCCGTTGTGTAGTATCCCATCGCGGTACTGTAGTTTGCATCAGCCGTAACGTTACTTCCCACGGCCACAGAGCTAGCCCCGTTCGCGGTGCTGGAGCTACCAGCGGCAAATGAACTGGTGCCATTGGCATTGGTGCTGTTGCCCAATGCAACGGCATTCACTCCGGTGGAGATGGCCCCGCTGCCAATCGCAATGCTTCTGTCATTTGTCGCCTTGGTACTATTACCCATGGCAACGGAGTATAGTCCAATATTACTTGCATCCCATTGGGAGCTTGAAACACCGCCTGCTCTGAAAGCACCTTTGTAGGGATTGAAGAACATGCGGGTACCAGCACCGGAAAGCTCAATGGAATCCCCTGAGTTTACGGTACCCGTAACGATGAGGCCATCACCGCCATCAATGCGCACCGCACCCGTATCGGCAATAATGATTCTTCCTGCTCCTGAACCGCCACCATCGTAGGCGAAATCCAGCGTGCTTAGCGCAGAAATGGTATCGTTACTGATGGTGATATTGTCCCCAGCAATGTAAGTTCCAGCAGGACCCGTTGGACCGATCGGCCCACCTGAAGGACCTGTTGCTCCCTGAGGCCCGGTGGCTCCTGTCGGACCTTGCGCACCAGTTGCTCCTGTCAAACCTATCGGTCCTGTTGGCCCTGTCACGCCATCAGCGCCAGATGCTCCTGTTGCACCCGTTGGTCCGATCGGCCCTGTTGGGCCATCGCTACCCGTGGCTCCCGTCAACCCTGTGGGGCCTTGTGCTCCGGTCGGACCTGTTGGGCCAGTTTCTCCAGCCTGTCCTGTCGGGCCAGCCACACCCATTGGCCCAGCGGGACCGGTTGCCCCTGCAATTCCTTCGGGAGATATGAGCGCCATCCAAAGCATGTTGGAGCCGGGCGTTGTTCCCATTCCTTGGTAATAGAGCTCGACCACATCCGATGCGCTGAGGTCGAGCAGCAATGTGCCGGTGTGGTAACCCGAAGCTGAGAGCTCCATTACCAGATAATCGGCATCGCCACTGTTCACCTTGATCATGAACCGTTCGCTGGCCGAGGTTCCTGCATAAAGCCGTGCTCCTACCAAGTAAAGCCCGTCCTGCGGTGCGACAAAATTCCCGTTGGCTGGATTGTAGGCATTTCCCCTATTGAACGCCACTGTGCTGAAAACCGCCTTCTGTCCAGGAGCAAATCCGGATGCGGTCGATCCTCGGAATCCAACAATTGCTGAGCCGGTTATACCAGAAAAACTGATGGTGTCATTGCTGATCGTGATTCCGTCTCCTGCGATATAGGTCGTACCGGATATTCCCAAGGAGTCTGGGTCGGTCCAGACCATGCGGCCGTTCGCATCCGAAACGGGAACATAACCCGTTTGTTGGTTTCCGTCCACCATTTGGATGGATCCGGCCACGTGCAGTTTGGAAGTTGGTGTTGATGTACCGATACCCACATTGGCATTGTTCCCCAGAATGACCGAGTTGCTCTGCGTGGCCTGTGCGCCCGCCCCGATGGCCGTGGCGTTGGTCACCGTGGCACTGCCATCGGCACCCTTGCCGATGTAGGTGTTGTTGCCGCCCGAGGTGTTGCTCTGCCCTGCACTCACACCCACGAAGGTGTTGCCCCCGCCCGTGGTGGTGGCAATGCCCGAGCGGTAGCCCAGGAACGAGTTGGACGAGCCGGTGGCGTTCTTGCCGCTCGATGTGCCGAAATAGCTGTTGAAGGTGCCCGAAACGTTCGATTGCCCCGCCTGGAAGCCCACATAGGAGTTGTTGCCGCCCGTGGTCGTGCTGTATCCGGCCTGAAAACCGATATAGATGTTGTTGCTCACATCCACCGCGTTGTTGCCCGACTGGAAACCGATGAAGGTGTTGTTGCTGCCCGTGGCATTGAAGTACCCTGCCGCATTGCCGATGGCGATGTTGTTGTTGCCCGTGGTGGTATTATATCCCGCATAGTAGCCTATGTAGGCATTGCGGCTGCCGCTGGTGGCCTTGTTGCCCGCACGCTCACCTATGAAGGCGTTGCGCTGACCGGAGCCTCCGGCCGCAATGCCATCGCCCGCACCGGGGCCGATGGACACGTTCAGGTCTCCCAGCATGTGCAGCGCGTTCTCGCCCCCGAAGGTGATGCGCGCATCGGCATCCATGTCCAGTTCACCGTCCGTATTGAACCGCGCCACCTCATTGTCGTTGGTCCTGATCACCAGATCCTGCGCATCGGTGGTGCCGATGAAATTGGTGGCATCATCGGTGCCCGAGTTGCCGTTGATGGTCCAGTCGTTGGGGTCGGAGCGGGTGCCGCCATCTGCACCGTATTCGGCCGAACCGCTCTTTGCCGCGTAGAGAGCATAAGGAACACTCAACAGTTGGGAGGTTCCCATCTGCTCAAATCGTCCGAAGCCCTCGGTATCCATTGAAACGCTCAGGTAGTGCGCATCAGAACCCCAATCAATGGCGCTGAACTCGCCTTCAAGCACTTCGCCACTTCCTATGGCGATATTGAACAGACCGAGCTTGTTCGTGGTGATCGTGTGTTCCTCCGCGTACAACGGGCGGTCGAGGTTGTCTCCCGCCATGATGGCGATGCGCAGGGTGACCCCCGCTTCTGCCAAGGCCTTGCCGTTGGCGTCACGCGCAACGGCCTGGTAGTTGAATTTCTGGGGGGCCTGCTGCGCATACGAAGGGAAAATGAAAAAGGAAAACTGAAAAAAGAGGGTTGTAACGATAATGAGCGTTCTCATGGTATAAGGGTTTGGATGGTTTGTAAATGGTAATACTGTCTAAGGCAAGGCTTAATGCTGCTCCAATTGCGAAACGCGTTGAAGCAACTGCTCAATGACCGCTTGCTGGCTCTGAACCTGTTCCTGCAATTGGTCCTTTTCGTTCTTTAGGTCTTGCATGGACTTGACCAACAGCGGTGTGAGTTTGCCGTATGCCACGCCCCATGGACGCTCTTCCACATTCTCGCCTCCGACATCGACAGCGGTCGGATAATGCTCAAAAAGCTGCTGCGCGATAAAGCCTGTTTCGAGTTTCCGGCCATCGGCCTTGTAGTGATAGTCTTTGACCTCTATGGCAAGAAGATCATCAAGTCCATATTGGGTTTCTACAATATCCGTCTTGAGGCGGATGTCGGAAGTGGTCACGTAATCCACCGAATTGGACCCGCTTTGGCGGATGCGCCCCAAATAAGTAGCGTTCGGAGTTTCAAACTGAACCATGCTTGATTCCTGCCCTGAGGCAAAGGTGTTGTGACCCGCACGCACCAACAGACCTTCATCGCGGCTGCTGTTGCTGTTGGCCGTGTTTATGATTCTTGCGGCAAAGACCTCAAAGCCATCGGCACTTGTTTGAACCACCAATTTACTTGCTGGTGATACCTGACCAATACCAACATTTCCACCCGAGGTGATGGTCATTTGCTTGGAAAGCGTTCCGCTGTCTGTTGTATGGAAAGAAAGTGCTCCGTCATCGGCACCACCATCATTTTCAACGGCAATTCGCGCTCCTGTGTAATCGACCGCCCCACTGTTCGGATCGTAATTCTGAAAATTGATCTGAGCAAAATCATTGCCCGCATCCTGCCGTGAACCTCCGACCGTTATGGTTCTGGTGGTGTTATTGATTATCCCGTTTCTATCAAGAAGCAGATTACCGCCCACGTGCAGTTTCTGTGAAGGGCTACTCTGGCCAATACCCACATTGCCGCTTCCCGTACTGTAAACATCATTACCGCTTACGGTCCAATCGTTGTCGGGTGTAATAATCGTGGCGGGGTTGGTCCATGTCATTTTGCCTGTGGCATCACTCACCAGCAAATAGCCGGCTGCTTGGTTGCCATCCACCATTCTAATGGAACCTTGCACATCGAGCTTCTGAGCGGGCCCACTTGTTCCGATACCGATGTTTCCACCTACATCCAGGACCAATTGATCGGTGAGGTTCACCTTGCGCATGACGAGGTCGCCACTTCCGTTCATATAAATGACGGCATTTCCATTGGATCCGCTGATCCTTATTCCTTCAGCATCGGTTGTTCCTGACCCAGCAACGTGGAGGATGGCAGCGGGTGACGAAGTGCCGATCCCTACTTTGCCATCAGCGGCCACACGCATTCTTTCAGTAGCAGCCAAGGTGCCCGAAACGCTATTCTTCGTGAGTATGCTCAAGTACCCGCCTTTGTTGCTGTTTCCTTGAGGGCCAGAAGCGTTGGCACGAATGACCACTGCCGCGTCTACAGAGGAAGGGGCTGTATCGTCATTATTATCGAACAGGATCTCGCCCATCAATTCACCGTCAACCGTGTTGTTGTCGTTTCGGGTGAAAAGCATCTGTGGTCCTGTTGCCGACTCGATGTTCAGTTGACGATCGGGTGTGGAGGTTCCGATGCCTAAATTCCCAGTGTTGGCATTATAGATGTCATTTCCAGCTACGACCCAATCGCCATCATCGGCAGTTGTGATAGTGCCAGGATTGGTCCAAGTAACCGCCCCTGACCCATCCGTGGTCATTACATAGCCACTGGTTCCATCAACGGTCGGAAAACTATAGGCGTTGTTCACATTGAGTGTTCCATTGATGCGCAAAAGATCATTGTCAAACTCGCCATAGATAAGCGGTGATGACGTATTGGTGTTTTCAATGAAAAGTCGGTTGTTGAGGGATTGACCTTGCCCCGAATAGGTTCCGATCAGCACATTGCCGCTGCCAAGGCCATCGGCACCGGCAGAACGTCCCAAGAAAACGTTTTCGTCCCCCGAGTTGTGATTGTCTCCAGCTCCTGCACCAACTGCCGTATTATGGCTACCTGTAGAATTATCTCCCATGGCATAAGGTCCGATACCGATGTTGTTGACCCCCGAGGTAACCGCATTGAGGGCGCCATATCCAATGGCAGTATTCCAACCGCCATCGGTAACGGAGCTCAGAGCAATGCTACCAATACCAACGTTGTTCTTCTCGGATGCTGGCGAATAATCAGCCGCCCCGCCTGCCGATTGCCCGATGTAAACGGAACTGTTCGTGTTCAGCACACCTATCTTTCCATTGCTCATGGTGAAATACTCTGTGCCCGCCATGTCAAATCGGATAATGTCCTCATCCGCGGTTTCTTCCACCTGAATTTTAGTGTCGTTGTCAACATCGGTAACTCCGCCAGTTGGCGTTATCCTCCCGTTTATCTTCAGCCAATCCGTGCTGAAATCGCCAAAAATGAGCGGATTGCCGGTATTGGTGTTATCAATGTAAAGTCGGTTGCTTCCGGTTTCGTTCTCACCCGCTTGATTCCCCAGAAAAACATTTCCATTACCTGCCACATTACTTCCTGCCAAATAGCCGACCATCGTGTTGGACGAACCGCTGTAAAGCGCACTTCCGCGACCAGCGTAATAACCGACCAAGGTATTCTGGTTGCCAGTCTGCTGGTTCGATCCGGCCTGAGCTCCGAGATAGGTATTGTAAATCCCTGAACTGTTCTGGTGTCCGCTGTAATCCCCAACCGCAACGTTGGCTTCTCCTGTGGTATTATAGGTAAGTGTAGCGTTCCCGAAAGCCGTGTTGTTCTCTCCAGTTGTGGTAAGTGCCCCACTTAGATTACCGATGAAATGATTGTTGCGATTATTGAGATCATCACTTTGCCCGGCATTTGCTCCGATGAAAAGGCCGTTGCCCGTATTGGCAGGTTCTAATCTACTCCCGCGCATTACCCACTTTTCTGTTCCGGCCAGGTCAAAGCGGATTCTGTCCTCATCCGGGTTTTCCTCCACCTGTATCTTGGTGTCATTGTCAGCATCTGCAATTTCATCTATCGGGCCAGAAATTCCTGTCGGATCTATCCAAGCCGTAGTTCCTGAACCGTTTGTAGTAAGCACAAAACCGTTTGCTCCATCGGCTATCGGAAAACTATAAGCGTTGTTGACGTTCAGTGTTCCGTTCACGCGCAAAAGGTCAGTACCGAAATCCCCGTATATGAGTGGAGTGGCAATATTCGAGTTGTCGATATACAGCTTATCGCTTCCAACCTCATTCTGACCTGCCTGAAATCCCAGAAAGACGTTTCCACTACCGGTGTTGGTGCTCCCCGATGAATTCCCAAGGAACACGTTATTGCTTCCTGTGTTACTCTGTCCTGCATTCACGCCCATAGCAGTATTGGAATCGCCAACGATGTTATTTCTTAATGCGTGCGATCCAAAAGCCACGTTGCCGACACCGGTGGTGTTATCGTGCAAAGCCCAATGGCCCGCAGCTGTTGAATTATTTCCGGTGGTGGTGGCGTACATTGCCTCCCAACCTATGGCCGTATTGAAGCTGGCAGTAGTATTGGCGTTCAGCGCACCAAGGCCGACAGCGGTATTTTTTGATCCGGTTGTATTGTTCGCCAAAGACTCAACCCCCAACGCAGTATTGTTTTCTCCCGTGGTGTTCGAAAACATTGCATTACCGCCAACTGCCGTGTTGTTGTCAGCGATGGTATTGGCTACAAGCGCGCCATCCCCAATTGCCGTGTTATTATCTCCGACCGTATTGTTGAGCATGGCATATCCCATGGCCGTATTGTAGCTGCCTGTAGTATTGATAGAAAGGGTGCCTTTTCCGACCGCAGTATTCTTTACACCGCTTGTATTTGCCAATAAAGCCTGATAACCGATTGCGACATTGTCTGTTCCCGTATTGACGTTCAACGCCTGATATCCCAAACTGGTGGTGTAAGGAGTTCCATGGTCGATGTATCCCGCCTTTTCATTATTCACTTTGAATTTTAACGCCTGAGCATCTGAAGTTCCAATGAAATTGATAGACGGGTCAGTCCCACTGTTTCCGGTCAGTCCCCATGCCTGGGAGGTAACAACTCCGAAGGGATCCGTCCAGGTCATTTTTCCATTTACATCAGAAACAGGTATAAACCCAACTGCCTCATTGCCATCCACCATGCGGATAGAACCTTCGACATGCAGTTTCTGAGTTGGTCCTCCCGTGCCGACACCTACGTTACCCGATGAGGCGACCCGTAAAGCAGCATTTCCCGCTCCTGCATCCACACGGAATGGAGTAGCGTTATTCTGGTAATCGAACAGGAAGAAATCATTTGTTGGTGTTTCGCCTAATGTCCACGAAATGTTGTTGTTCGATCTGCGGAACGATATACGACCTGAACCACCAGCACCTGGGGTCAATGAGAACACCGCATCTCCTGAGGTGGATGTCAAATGCAGTTTTGTGAGTGGATTGGAAGTTCCGATACCCACGTTGCCCGAGTTGGCGCTGTAGATGTCGTTCCCGCTGATGGTCCAATCGGCATCTGCGCCACCGCCAAAGGTTGTCCACTGCGTGCCATCCCAGCCCTGAAAGTTGGTTCCGTTCCAGTGGATGGTTCCGGCTCCGCCCGTAGGCGCAGCGCTTGTATTGATAAAGTCGGTGCCGAGCTTGATGGCCCCGTCAACTTGCAACATTTCCTGTGGATTGACGCTTGCCGGGCCGATGCCAACGCCCTGTTGTGCCTTTAATTGGATACTGAAGAAGACTGCTGTTCCTGCAATGAGAATTGCCTTGATGTAATGGGTCATGATGAGAGAATTGATGGTTGATACAAATCTCAGCCAGCGCAGCGGGGGCTGAAATAACATAAGTTAGTTTCGGACGAAGGGCTTTTCGGGTGATGGATCAGGGGAGGAAAGAGGGTGTGCGGACGGCCAAACCATCAATGGCCGTCCATAGGGAATCAACGAATCCCAAACACAACACCCCGAAGCAAAAGTGAGAACTCGGGAGTGGTCAGAAAATAACTTAAGCTAAGTTCTTCGGCCTTATTTGCCGGGCTTCACCAAACGTGCCCGGATCCTGGAAAGCGAAACGGGCGTGATGCCGATATAGGATGCCAAGTACTTGATCTGCACGCGTTGCAACAGCTGCGGATACCGCTCACGGATATAGAGGTATCGGTCTTCTGGCGTCAGTACGGTATGGAACCAGACCTGTTCGCGGGACTCGGTAATGGCCTTTTTCAGTTCGCTGGCAAACATGGCCATCACGTTGGGCCGGTGGTCTGCCAATTTCTCCAACTCACGCACATCCAAGCTTGCGATCAGACAGTTTTCCAACGCCACAATGATCTCCGGGGCCGTTTCATCATCAGTAAAAACGGTCGGGCTGGCCGTGACCGTACCCTCATTGTTCAAGCGCATGGTCTTTTCCTCGCCATTCGGAAGGATGATGTAATTCCTGGTCATTCCCTTCAGAATGGCGAACAGTTCGGTGCTGTGTCCGGTCTGTGTCAGGAATTCACCCGTGCTATAGGAACGGACCTTCATCAGCTTGGCCACCATCACCACATCCACGGGGTTCAGTTTTCCAAGGGTGGACAGAAAATCTTTTAGCTCGGATATCATATGCGGTGGCTCAGCGGTCTCTGCGAAGATAATCTGCATACCGCCAGCGACAACATTGGCCTCGGTCAGTTGTCGAGAATGGGTTTTGGCGGCAACAGGCATGTGTTGCAACTGTGCGAAATGGTGGCCCTGAAGGTAAACACGCGTCATCGGAGCGGTCATCCACCGATCCAGCGTCACATATAAATACAGAACCATAACTTTGCGGCATGCAATTGCAGCGAATACAGATACAGGAAATATCCGGCTCCCCCCAAATGGAGAGTTGACCCCTTGCTGTTCGCGCATATCGCAACTACAGGTCAAGCCCCATTTCAAGGGGCTTTTTTATTGGCCTGTAGCTCAATGGTCAGAGCAGCACTCTTATAAGGTGAAGGTTCCGGGTTCAAGTCCCGGTAGGCCAACAAACCCTCGTCACCCTGAACTCGTTTCAGGGTCTAATACGGCCCCCGTTCCATCCACCTCCTTTTGTCATTTCGAAAGAAGGGAGGAGTCGCAATGATCCTTCCTTCTCCCTTCCCAACCTCAACACACAATTCATCCACTTTAATAGATTTACATGGTGGATGTACTGAAGGCAATAGCGAACGTCAACGCATGGAAAAAAGGTGATAAGCGGGCGCCCCACAAGCCTTTGCTCATGCTCTTTGCCCTTTCCCAGTTGCAACGGGGCGTTACCGTCAACCCGTTTACTGTTGTCGATGAGAAACTGTCCAAACTGTTGGAAGATTACGGACCACCCAATCCAACGAAGGCTACTTATCCGTTTCTACGTCTTGCAAACGATGGTATTTGGACAGTCAATGCATCTGAGCCTCTTAAAACAACACAAGATTACGGTAAAGGAAAACTCATTCAGGTGCAAGCTTCGGGCAGCTTCATTCCCGAAGTGCAGGATTCATTGAAAGACCCAACAGTTTTTACTAAGGCTGTGGAATTCTTGCTTCACGAGAACTTTCCAGAATCGCTTCATGAAGATATTTTGAACGCCTTGGGTCTGGAGCTCGACTTCGACTACACCGAACACAAACGGAAAAGGAGAGACCCCGAATTCCGTCAGAGGGTACTCGAAGCATACGAGCGCAAATGTGCCATTTGCGGCTTCCAGATAAGAAGAGATGATCAAGTGGTCGGTGTAGAGGCCGCCCATATTAAATGGCATCAGGCCGGAGGACCGGATATAGAACAGAATGGAGTGGCCATGTGCACCATGCATCATAAACTGTTCGACTACGGTCTCTTTGCAATTGATGAGAACCTCAAACTCAAAGTATCTACCAAGGCAAACGGAGGGTATGGGCTCCAAGAATGGCTCTTGCGCTTTCATGATCGCGGTATTCAACTTCCGGTCAAACGCACCTACTACCCAGAACCCGAGTTCATCCATTGGCAGGTCAACGAAGTATTCAAAGGAACCTACCGCGATTAGTCGGTTTCAGTAGGCCCATGAGCAATTCCCGTCATTGCGAGCGCAGCGCGGCAATCTCCCAGATATTCCCTTTGTCATTCTGACGAAGGAAGAATCTCTGAATCAAAAACAGAATCGGTTGTTTGAGTAGGTCAGGATGGACAAGTTGATGGCTTGTGAAAACAATGGTTAGTTTTTCCAGACAGGTTAATGTTGGAATAGTTGATTGAAAAGTAAAAACGAACAATCCCGCTCTGCGTCCAGAACGGGGTTGCTTTCGGAGATTTCCGAGATGTAGAGCTTACTTCTTAGTGGCTCCTCCTTTTGATGCTCCCCCAGAATTTGAGCCACCCTTAGTTGGCGCATTTGATCTGCCACCACCGGAAGGTCTTCCCGTAGTGCTTGGTGCATTCTTCATTCCGCTTGATTTAGCCATAAATGATTGAATTTGGATTTCACCTACTCTATTAAAGCTTTTCGGTTTCCGCTGTTAATTATGGTCAATTCGCCTCCAGTATCTCCGAAACAGGCGTCCACACAATATGACCGGAGCGCATTAGAACCTTCTCATCGAGTTGCTTCAACTCTTCGGCCTTCTTAAGTTGTTCTTCATTCGGATTGCGTGGAAAGATTTCCCGAAGCCCTTTTCCAGTGTAATGCACCAAATTCTGCATGTCTTTCGTCAGGCGTATTACTCCATAATTCTTCGTTGTCCCATCTCGCATGGTGAGAACACCTGCATGACCCTCATTGACTTGAATTTTCATGAATGCATACTATTAGGAATTGAGTTCTTTGCGAACTTGGTTGTAAACCTGCTTCTTCTGGCTCTCGGTTAATTGAGCTAATTGTTTTTGGAACAAGTTCATTGCAACACGATTGGCTCTTCGATTTGCATCCGCTTTTTGAGCGGGTGTTAACTTATCATACCACAAGAGCGTGCCAACACCTCCTAAAATGGCGGCTACGGCTAAGATTGGAATTAATGGAAATGGCATTTGGTTTAAAAATTTAAAGGTTAATCTTCTTTTAATAGGGAGGCTAGTAAGCCGATAGCAAGAGCGCCTCCAGCAATCAATGCAGCACCTGCAACAACTTTACCAGCGGCTTCAACCTGTTCACTTCGATGCTCACCCCAATGAACCCAATTCTTGAAATGCTCGCAATTGTTGGTGATATAGTCATATGCTTGTTGTCCAACGCGAGACCATGCCCTGCGAATTGCAGATACCCGTTGAATTTCATTTCCTGGAAACCTTTCGATTCTTGTAGGTTCAAGTTGCGTCAGAAATTCGGCAAGTTCATCTTCTCCTATTTCACGAACTCCCTGAGTGTAGTTGGCAATGAATACGTGCCGGTTTTCGCGCACTCCCATATACAGAGCATAATGGTCTACCATTCCAAAGAATTTCTTGCGCAACACGATTGCATCCGTAATTCCTAGTCCATTGACTTGGACAAATTGATTTATTGTCATGATAATTGAATTTTTAATCCGAGGATAAAATTAGGTCGATAATCAGCATTAAATTGACTCGCTCAGTTCACGGTCAACTCATCATCAACTTAACATCAACGAGAATCCTTAAACCCATTAGTCCAGCTATGTACAATCCTCTTCAACTCAGCATGCTTAGTTGAATTCTTTCTAATGGCAAACATTAACCTTCTTACTTCAACTTGGATTAACTGATTTCCTTCAAAATCAACAAATCGGGCTTTCAGAGGAGTAAAATGTTTGGCGCGATGACCAAACCACGCTATTAGTCCTGCTGTCTTTAGTTCATCAAAGAGTACCAAAACCAAATCTCGATGCTCTTTGGAAGTTCTTACACTTAAATTTCCTTTCGATGTGTTGGTAAACAGTTTCTGGAATTCGTTTTGGGATTTAATGATGCCGTTGTCTTTCAGCCTAACGGCCAAGTCGACTAAATCTCCTTTTCTGTCTCCAGTCCATTTATAGTAGTAGGTTGAACTATGGGTTATTTCCTTTGATTCTGGAGGGCTTAATATCTGTGAATTCAGGAATTGAGCAACCTCGTGTTGGAATTCCTTGACCAGTTCGTCATAGTTCCAATTGTGAAGTTTGCAGGTGGTTTTCAACGTCTTCGCCAAGCCCCCTCCAAGCTTTGCCTGACTAACCTGACTTTTGGCCATCAATAGCACAAAAAGCCGACTCATAATGTTTCCAATTGTATAACGTAAGGTTCGCTTTTCGTTGAAGTCTAGCTGGGAAAGCTTAGTGTTGATTTTGGTTAGAGTGGAAGACGCGAGGGCTTCCACATATGTAATGTCTAATCCATCCCAAGATTGAACGGAATCAACCACGTGGTTGACATCCCCTAGAAAGCCAAAATCCTCAAGTTGATTTAGGGTATTGTCTACTTCATTGGCCCATATGTCCGCAATAACATCTCGAATCGACTTCATGGGTAATCATCATATCCATCAAACAGAAGTAATCTGCTTCTCAATCGCTTTGAACTTCTCCTTCACGTCTTCACCCATATAGAAGTCAAGCATATCCTCCTTTGTCAGTTTGCCGTCCTTCAAAAACTTGCCGAGGTACTGCTGATTGAACTCCATCAGCAGCATGCTTCTTTCAAGCTGTTTCAGAATCTCTTGGTTGTTGCTGATATTCTGTTCTACCAGCATTTTTATGCGCATCACCTCACCAAGGTCTTTTACAATTCGGGTTACTAAAAGAGCAAGCATATCCTTGTCCAATTCGGTCTCCTTGGCATTCACTGCAATGTCCCTTGCAAGCATATAGCCAACCGCCAAGTTGGTATAATCGCCACGTTGAGAATCAATGATCACAATAAAACCAACCCCAGGAATGAACCCGACATTCTCAACCTGTTTCAGCACACTATTGTCAACCAGCGAGCGGTCAAAAACGATCATACTTATTTTAGAATCTCGGTTGGCCTGAGCCTCCAATAACTGGCTCCAAGCCGTGTCCGTTTTTCGGATAAAGACATCCTTGCTTTCAATATCGCCAAGCCTCACGCTCTTATCGAACTTGCACTCAATAGCAATTCGAAGGTCATGCGAGCCATCAACTTCACAGATTATATCACCAGTCTTATTCTTTGGCAGGTTGCCCGCAGCGTTGCCCGTAAGCTTAGCCACATCCTTCAACTTCTTGTCTTGGAAGTAATTGTTCAGAAACTCGGCAATCTCCTCTTCCGCAAGCATACCCTTCATAGTGGTCTTATAGAAGAGTTCTTGCTTCAGGTCGAACATCACCTTCAAACTTTCTAATTCGGTGCCTAATTCATTTTGAGTTTTTGATAGGAAGGCAGACAAGCGGTCTTCCATCAAGGCCAAAACGCCAATGTAAATTGCTCTCAGAAGTTTCTCGTCTCGTTCTCCCGCAGGAAGTTTATCGAAGTAGTTGAAAACTATTTGGTTCTCAATGAGCAAATCCGAGATTTCAACTCTATTTCGTTTTTGATTCAGAGAAAGTGACATTAACCGACTTTTACATAAGGATACTGCCCTTTGATGTTTTGATGAAGGTATGATCCAACCGAAGGAGCATCTCGAAGCCCTTCAAACTCCAGACTATTAACACCGGAATAATCATAGACGGACCCATTAAGAAACCAAACCCTTAATGTTTCCGTTGCCTCATCATATCCGACCGCCTCTATATTCGATGAGGACACATAAATTTTTTCTATTTCCATGTTGCTAGGATTTTAGTTTTCTATTACGCCAACGTAGTAAGAGTTCTTCATATTCATCATCACTTGGTTTTGGCTTTGCCCATTGTTCAGAAGCTACAGGGTCACTACTTTTTGGGGCGTAGGTGACTTTATCAAATTTCACTCTAGAAGGAATTTTAACCGCTTCGCCCATAACCAACCCTTCTCCAGTCCGAAGACTTGGGAGTAAAGAAACAAGATCATTTAGGTCATCAGGCATAACGCTTCCAACATGTCCCCGATCCTTTGAGTTAGTCATGCGAAGAGCGACTAAAGTGCCTAATTGGCTAAGAACAGTCTCATCTAATTCCGAGGGGCGTTGAGTAATGAGCAGCAAACCAACCCCATACTTTCGCCCTTCTTTTGCAATGGTTTGAACTGTTCGTGATGAAATAGAATCAACGCCCGCTTTCAAATAACTATGAGCTTCTTCCAACGCTATCAATAGTGGTTGTTTACGCCCTCCAACATTTAATTCTTGGCCCCAAAAAAGTGAATCATAGATTATTTTGATAATCGTCCCAGAAATCGATGTCATGATTTCCGAAGGGACGCCTGACAAGTCTAAAATTGTAATTGGCTTATCGTCATTCAGCCAACTTGCCAACAAGCTATCTAAATCGTATTCAGCCTTACCATTGGCATCGGGCAAATATTCTCCTGGATTGAACAAGAATCTGTACCGATCATCCAATATTCGGTTACGCATGCCATTCAGGAAAGTAAGTATGCCCATAGCGGCTTTGTTGATGTTTGGGTTTCCTCCGCCCGCTCCAGGTGGTTGATGTTGACTGGGCGTAAGCGTAACTGGGTTTCCTTCTAAAATCCTTTCTACAAACCGCAACTCATACTCAGTTCCCACTTTGACCTTATCGAATACTTGCTTTTCAAAATCGTCTAGGTCGTACCAAAGATGGTTAAGACTGAATGGCACAGGACTGTCAGCGTTAATTGATTGGTCAGATGGTTTTTTCGCCAAAAGTTTAGCTGCCGCACTTTTTCGACTCTGAATATTGGCTCTAACATTATCTAAGGCAGATTCCTTCAGGTCTCCTGGAAAAATCGAAAACAACTCTTCAAATGGCAGAGCCCAAAACGGGATACGCAACTCGTGTTCTGCATTCTTCAAATCTGCGTTTACTCTAAACACTTTACTGAACGGTTTTAGAGTTTCATTGTATTCACCGTGCGGATCGATAAGCAGAATTCTGGAAGATTTAAACTCTTTACGTGAAGCAATAGCCTCAAGAATTATGGAAACTGTGTTTGATTTACCGCTTCCAGTACTACCAACAATAGCGCTATGCCTAGATAGAAACCTATTCAAATCAATATGCGCTGGAAGGCTCTCGGATGAACTAATTTGTCCAACCGTAATGGAGCTATCACCATCTATTTCACTGTAAATAATCTTTAGGTCATCAATCGTGACTAGATGCACTTCATCATCGGGGGTTGGAAACTGAATAACTCCACGCTCAAACCTGTTTCTGACCCTCTCACCAACCAGGACCACAGTAATCCAGCGAGAACTGTTAGTTGCCTCATCTGTTTGTGCGTTTCCTAATAGTTTTTCTGGTATCGCCTCTGCACCAGCTTGAGTCACCAAACCATATAAATGAGCATATCCCAACGGAATTCTAACGAATGAGCCGATTTGACCTATGCGGTATACAACACCGTTAATGATGGGCATAGAAGACCGGAAGTCATCGGATAACTTAACCGATAACCGACTGCCATTAACACTCTTGATGTGTCCGATAATCGTATGAGGGATACTATCCATTTTTCAATTCTGTTGGATAAGACAGGTCAATAAGGAACTCAACGAACACACTAAAATCTACGAGCTTAAGCAGCCCGGTACTGATAGGTGTCTCATCCCCCTTTCCTTTAGCCTCTGTTGGTTCTGGACCATCACGATCAAAGAACCTATCTATAAACTCAAAATCATCCTTTGCAGGCTCCCGTTTGAGTTTCCAGTTCCCATAAACACCACCGATTAATGCGGTTTTATTTGAGCAAATCATGATTTTATTCGATCGCCTTCCGATTTTGACCGGGATGGACGTTTCTGATAGTTGGTCATCGAATACGAGCGCAATCACTGTAGTTGATTTAGATTGTTCAAGAGCATTCATTATTGTCTCATTGATATGCTCGTCTCCGAATGAATAACCACAGATAAACAGCACACCATCATCTTTCTTAATAAAGGAAGACAATCTCTCTATGTAGCTTGAGTATGGTTGTTTTCTAGAATCGTCATACTTCAACAACGAAGGATAAATCACAATACCATCAGAACTAAGTTCTCGGCTTCTTATGATTCTGGTTTCTTCTTCATTATACCCCCATCCTAGTGAACCATGAAGTTTCCACAACCTCGTCCATTTAGGTAATAACTGATCGTTCTCAACACTAATAGGATCAAAAAACGGGCTGAATCCCCCAACAAATCCATCGAAATATGGAAGTCTCTGGTCCTCAAATCCAATCTCAAAGAGGTAATCGTAGTTGGTGGTAAATACTTCAATCGAGTGTTTTCTGGCAGCATATCTAATCCAACGGGCAAAATCCGAGTGCATCGCGCTGGATTTATGGAGATTGATTTCGTCATTATCATGAACCGCAACTAGATCTTTGATTTTCTTTTGGAAATTGGCTCTTAATTGTTTGAGTTCTTCCTTATTAAGGCCACATAGTTTGTCTTTTCCAACTACCCTAAGTTTTTGGTCAATAGCAGATATGATATTTTCAAGCATGAATGCTTGATTCTTTTTTTCTGGTTCCTTTTCATTGGATTCTAATTCTTCTTTAATCTGCTTCAACGCCTTTTTGAATTTGTCTTCGTTGATAGATTCAACTATAGTGGATGTCATCGACCAAACCCCAGGAATCAACGGTTTCTTGCGCCCCTTGCCATCGCGCATTAGATTCCCATCCTTATCCGTCAGCGGAGCGGCCATTGACGTCCCTGCCCCAAACAGAAATCCGATTCTAATTGTATTGTTAATGAGTATTTGTTGAATTCCTCTAATGAACTCTCTGGGATCATGCACTTGCTCCATGCTTATCAAGTATTTTTCCAATACTACCAAATCAATCCCATTCCCGCAACACTATGTTGTCAAATTCTAAAAGGAAACCCCACCTACTACTCGAAAATGCGAACAGTATGTGGGGCTCCATCAGCTACTGAAAACCTGCTTGTTTCAGGTCGTTTACTGTATCTTGCTCTGCTTGGTTGTTCTATACGAATGCAACCTAACTACATCCCCAAAACTTTCCCTCCGCCTCTCAGTCCCTCTGCGTGCAATACCCTACAGCACCAGCACGGTCTCCAACCCCTGTCTTCTAACTCCTAACTCCGGATCCACAGGTCAGATCTCCCCGTTCTCCAGCTTTCGGATCAGCTCCTCCAGCTCCTGCGGGCTCTTGCCCTCCAACAGTTGGTTCACCTTCTTCACCTGCGAGCGTCTCAGATACCCTAACGGATGATCTGTGCCGCCCTTCCACTCATAAAGGTCCTCCAGTGGGCAGTTGAAGGTCACGCACAGTCGGTCCATCATCTTCAACCGTATCATCTTATGCGTCTCCGAAAGCAGCCACCGTGCCTCATTGTCCGTATATCCATGGTTTACAAGGTAGGAGCGCCCCGAACGGATATTCCGTAGCTCCAAGAGTCGTTTGATGTTCAATAATAGCATCTTGTTGTGTGTTTATTTCCTGTTTAACACACCCAAGTGCCAATTATTGTGTCGAAACCACCAAAGAATGCAGAACAACCACCGCGCATCGTGGCCCGCACCATGCATAGTGCTTCGTAAATGGTGCTCGCGCCATCCCCAACGGCCGTTCTCATATCGTAACCCGTGCACATGCATTCCCTACCACCGCTTCTGGTGGCCGCACCACCGCTTTTGGCGGCACAACCACCACACAACGTTGCCCCACCACCGCTCTTTGTGAGCCAACAACTGCTTCGCGGTGGTCTCATAAAGCAAATTCCCGCCCCCATGAAATTTCCATGCACCGCTCTTGGTTATAAAGACATTAACCCGCCCAATGGGCATAAAATCAAAGGTCATGAACGATGCACAATCAAACAGACTCGACATGTACTTGGTCGTCAGCGGTTTCTACACCGATAATCAGACGGTCATAGATACGGTTCCCGCGCGGGCAGCCGCCTTCGCACAGCTCAACGCCAACATTACGGCCATCAACAGCCGCGTGGCAGGCCAGTCGGCAACCTCCAAGGGGGTCACCCTCGATAAGAAGGCTGTCAGAGCAGCACTCGACAATTTGACCCATGCGACCGTCAGTTCTGCACGCGCTTGGGCCATTGCCACCGGCAACAACACACTGGCCGAGGAGCTTAACTACCCGCTCAGCGACATCGAGCGCATCAAAGACGACACCATGCAGGGCTTCTGCGACTACCGTATCCAGATCGTTAACGACAACCTCGTGGCACTTGCCGATTACGGTATCGATGCCACCACCGTTACCGCGTGGCAGGACGCCCTCGATGCGTATGTGGCCGTCCTCGAAGCACCCCGCGTGGCCATCAACACCAAGCACCTCAATACCGTGGGCCTCAAAGAACTGTTCTCCCAAACGGCCAAGCTGTTCAAGGAGCAGCTCAATCCCCTCATGGTACCGTTCAAAACCTCCGACCCCGAACTTTACGCGGCATACCAGCAGGCATGCATCATTATCGATAGAGGAAGCACTTCCTCCAAAACAGTTCCAGTACCTGCCGACACCATTGAGATAGGCGCATACATTCACAGCTCCGACACGGACCTGCCCATTGCAGGCGCCACGCTCACCATTGTAATTGCCACAGATGTGGAACCCGTAACGGCCACCACCGATGCCGATGGCTTCCTGAACATGACCATCAAGGGGCTGAAACCCGATACCACGGGCAATTTCGACACCACGATAACGGCCGCGGGTTACGACCCCATTTCAGGTTCGTTCGAGATGACCTCAGGCATGCGCTACTCGTTCGATATTCCGATGGATCCGATGGTTGTTCCACCTCCAGCTGGGTAATGTAAACGTGCTTTTGTCCTGCGCTTACTGCCCAGTGCATACCCCAGAGCCGTCAACTTTCAAAAAGTTGACGGCTCTTGCATTTGTTCAAGCAGGCAGCTCCCCTCCTTGGAAGGCATGCCCTGAGCATGTCGAAGGGAGGGGCTGGGGGAGGTCAGATGACACGGCCTACGGGCTTCGGCCGGCACAGCCCACCCCTCCCCATACCCCCAAAAGGGTATTCAGAACGGGGCAAGCAACAGTTACTGTAAATTTGTGTTCGCTTTCAAAGCCTCATGGAAGAATTCTTACAGAAACAGATCATCGACCTGGGTAATTATCACCTCAGCATGCTGCAACTGGTGGCGTTGGCCGTCATCGTTGCGGTTACATGGGTGGTCACATGGGGCATCAAGAAGGTCATTGTCCATCGGGCCAACATTTCTGACCTCGAACGCGGAAGAAGGCTCTCCGTCTATCAGCTCATCCAATACATCATCTGGGTGGTGGCCATCCTTCTCGGCCTCGAATCGGTCGGGTTCAAGATCACCGTGCTGTTGGCAGGATCCGCAGCCCTGTTGGTCGGTATCGGTCTGGGCTTGCAGGAAGTGTTCAAAGACTTCGTCAGCGGCATCATCCTGCTGTTCGATGGCACCATCCGCGTGTCCGACATCATTGAGGTCGATAACACGGTGGGTCGCGTCCGCGAGATCCGCTTACGCGCCTCCGAGCTCGAAACCCGTGATGGCATTATCATGATCATCCCCAACTCGCGGTTCATTACGGGCAGCGTGGTCAACTGGACCCACAACCAGAAGCTCACCCGCTTCAAAGTGGTGGTGGGCGTGGCCTACGGCTCCGACCTCGAACTTGTGCGACAGACCCTGGTCGAATGTGCCTTGCAACACGATGAGGTGGTGAAGAATCCGAAGCCCAACGTCTTCTTCTCCGACTTTGCCGATTCGCAACTCACCTTCACCTTGCTCTTCTATTCGCGTTCGGTCTTTAAAATAGAGTTCATTAAAAGCGACCTGCGCTTCGCCATCGACAAGGCCTTCCGCGAAAAGGGCATCACCATCCCGTTCCCGCAGCGCGATGTGTGGATGAAGCAGTAAATGAAACGTTCAAGTGGTTTCAAAAGGACAGTTCCTTCCTTCGTCAGGAAAACAAGCAACCCCGCTTCCTGTTTCCCCGAGTGCAGCGAAGGGCCTCGACCCAACAGAACCACGCAACTGTAAGTATCTGAAGTGACGCTGGAAAAAGTATATGTAAACCTGATCGATGGCCTGCGCATGCCCTTCAGTTACCTGACCGATACGGACAGCCGCTTGCATGTGCTCTATCTTTTCTCCTCGCTGCTGCTGGCCTATTACGTGTATCGGAAGGCGAGGGTGGAGGGGTCGTTCTGGAACTACATCTTACGTAAGGATGTTTGGCTCAGCCGCTCCGCCATGGTCGATTACGGCCTTATCTTCTTCAACTCGCTGTTCAAAGTGTTCCTCATTGGGCCGTATCTCATCTTCGGGTTCTATCTCTCTTACAAGATAGAGGCATGGCTGCCCGAGATCATCGGTTATCCGTCCTTCACACTTTCGGCCACCACCACCATAGTGCTTTACACCATCGTCATCACCATTGCCGATGACTTCGGAACCTACGTCATCCACTACCTTATGCACTACGTTCCCTTTCTGTGGGAATTCCATAAGGTGCATCATTCGGCCACGGTGCTCAATCCCGTTACCCAGTACCGCATCCATCCTGTCGAACTCATCTTCAATAACATCAAAGGCATAGTGGTCATGGGTTTGGTGATGGGCCTTTTCCGCTACCTCTCCGCCAACCCGATAGATGAGATGACCTTCATCGGTGCCAACATCTTCAGCTTTGCCTTTTTGTTCTTCGGGTCCAACCTGAGGCATTCGCACATACCCTTACGCTACTTCAATTGGCTCGAATACATCTTCATCAGTCCCTTCCAGCACCAGATACACCACAGCAACGATCCGCAGCATTTCAACAGGAACATCGGTGCCAAACTCGCCATCTGGGATTGGATCTTCGGCACGCTCGTCCGCTCCAATGAGGTGGAAGCCGTGCAGTTCGGTATCGGTAAAGAGGAGGAGCCGCACTACAACTCCGTGTGGAAGAACCTGGCGATGCCCTTTAGGAACCTGATGTTGCGCATCCGCCTGCGTACACCACTTTAGAAAAGACATTTCTTAGCCACAGAGACGCAGATCTGCACAGAACCTGCACCGATGTGGTTTGCTTTTTCCGATTCCCTGGCAGATTACCAGAATCAAATCCCCCGGCCTTCGGCCACCCCCTTTTTAAGGGGGAACCGCACGGTTCCATTCGTGGTCATGAAAAAAAAGCGCGATGGCATTTCACCATCGCGCTTGTTACGTGATGCGGCTATGCTCAGAGACCGAGCACAGACGCCAAGGTCGATGCGCTGCTGTTTGTTCGGATGAACGATGCGAGGCTTCCCAGGGTGCTTCCACTTCTCGTTACCGCAGTGCTCACCGCGTTCTGGTTGAGCCCGAACTTGGAAGCAATGAGGCTCGATAGCAGGTTGGTGTTTGCCGTGTTTCCTCCCAAAATGGATGAGAGGGTAGAGCTGGCGTTGGCCCCTTTCAGCACACTTGCGAGTGTCGGATGTCCGCCCGCCAATTTCTGGGTCAGATAATTGACAATGAGCTGTTCCGACTCCTGTATGGCAAGGGTTTTCACTTCCTGCCCGAGGGCTGAACCTGAAATTCCCTGTGTGGAAGAGCAACTGGAAACCGATGTGACCAGCAATGCGGCACTTGCCATCGTTACGAATACTTTTTTCATGACCTCTCAGATCGTTTAGTGGGAGAAATAAATTGCAGTACAACGTTAGCATTCGGCAGCAATAAATAGAAATGAAAAGAAGGCCTGATGTGAAATTTGATGGATTGCCCTGTCATTTCCCGGCCGATGTGTTTGGAAGGGGCTGTTGATGCCCTTTAGCAACCTTGGCCGCAGATCATGGTCTTACACAACAACGGCAAAACAGTAATTTCGCTTTACCTCACGGTTGAAACCCCCATTCATGAACCGAACCTTCGTCATCTGGATCCTTCTTGGCCTGCTCTGGCCGTGGCAGTCCGTTGCTCAGACGGCCTCGGCCTCCATGATGGTGGAGCCGTTCGTGAACAAGGTTTTCATTGCTGAGAAAGGACAGTTCCACGATAAATTGGAGGAGCAGGGAACGGTGCTGGACGCACCCATCCTTTTCGGAGTGGAGAATGCGGAGTTCAATGCGTATTTCACCGAGAACGGCATCCACTTTCAGTATGCAGAATACGAGCTGATACCCGAATCAGAGCGCGAACACAACGAACAGGAGCCCGAAGAGCGTGAAATGGAGACCATTTGGCATGCGTTCGACCTGCAATGGGTGAATCAACATGCCGACATGGAGGTGCTTTCGCAGCAGGAAGTGTCGGAATACTACAATTATTCGGGTATTGATGGCAAACCGAACATCAACTTCGTCCCTGCCTTTAAGCAGGTGGTGTACCATAATGTTTTTCAGGGCGTGGATGCCATTTTTGAACTGCCCGCGGAAGGCGGAATCAAGTATCGCTTCGAACTCCGGCCCGGTGCTTCGGTTCAGGATGTGGCTTACCGCTGGAATGGGGATGTTTCGCTTACGCTTGATGCAGATGGCAATTTGGAATTGCACACTCCCACCACACTCCTCAAGGATAAGGCTCCGAATGCGCAGAGTGCAGCCAGTAAAAAGGAGATTCCCATTCATTATAAGATGGAAGGCAACGAGATCCGGTTCGATATGGCCGTGGATGAGGCCGCCATCAACGAAGGGATCATCATCGACCCATGGATCTACAACACCAGCTATCCCGATATCAACCACGCGGTTGATATTCAGGAAGATGCGGCCGGGAATGTGGTGGTACAGGGCAATCATACCAACTTTCAGGTGCAGAAATTCAGTCCAGCGGGCGTTCTCCAATGGACATACGTTACCAACTCCACCTTCTTAGGCGACATAGCCGTGGACAATCCCGGGAATGTCTACATCATTGGTGGTTATCCGAATGGGAAGCGACAGAAACTGGATCCTTCAGGCGTGCAACTTTGGACCTTTGCGGGTCTTGTGGAGGAGTGGCGTTTGGCATTCAACTATTCAAAGACCGTTCTGACCGTTGGGGGCTATTTTTTGAATCCGGGCAATAATAATCTCGGTAGAATGGATCTGAGTACGGGGGTCATTTCCGATCAGATCGTCTACGGACTTGAAACACGCTGTATTGCAACAGATTGTAACGGAGACATGTATTCACTGCATGTTACGTTCGGTTCTACGGGAGTGGCCGCAACAAATACATTGCGAAAGACCAACGCCAATTTTACCCCTGCGGGTTCAGTTCCCAGTGGCTTTCTGCTATCAGAATCAGAACCATCGGCCGGATATGTGCCAAACCCATCCTATCATCCGTACATCTACCAAGGATTTAACGGCTTGGTCGTCAGCGGGCCGTATGTGTACATGACAGATGGGGCTACCGTGCGAAGAGTGAATAAAAGCACGCTCACAATTCTTAATAGCGCTACTGTAACGGGTGGTGCCAAACTGATGAACAGCGGCATGGCGGCCGATCTGTGCGGCAACATCTATGTCGGTTCGCAAACGGGCATCGTAAAGTTCGATTCCACGCTCAATTATGTCGAAACAATCGCCACACCTGGTGCAGTCTATGATATTATCATGGGTTCATCGGGCGAGCTGCTGGTATGCGGGGATGGCTTCGTGGGAAGTTTCGCTATCACCTGCTCACCGCCTCCACCGATCACGGCTTTGGCCAACAATGCTTGCGATGGAACCGGGGTGATCACCATTGACGTGGCTGGTGGGCTTGCTCCCTATACGTATGAATGGCAACCGGGCGGGCAAACCACCAACCCGATCACCGGACTTGCAGCTGGAACCTACACTTACACGGTCAACGATGCCTTTTGCCGCACGTTTGTCGATTCGGTGCAGATCTATGAACTGCCAACGCCCACATTTACTGCCGCAGGGGTCAGCACGAATAATACGAACGCAAATTCCGTCTGCTTGGGCGAGACGTTTCAGTTCTCAGACAACTCCGTTTCCAACGATGGTACCATTGTTTCTTGGGATTGGGACTTCGGTGATGGAACGACAAGCACCGATCAGAATCCGACACACGATTACACCGCAGCAGGAACTTATGACGTGAAATTGGTGGTGGTTTCCGACCACGGTTGTGCCGACAGCACCCAATTTCAAGTGAATGTGGATCCATTGCCTGCGGCAGATTTTACCGCAACGGATGTCTGTCTCGGAACACCGACAGCTTTCACCGATGCAAGCACCATCAGCGCAGGAACCATTGCCGCTTGGGGTTGGGATTTCGGGGATGGAAACACGTCAACGCAGCAGAATCCTTCCAATACCTACGCAACGGCTGGTACATATACGGTCGGTCTTGCCGCAGTTTCCGCCAACGGCTGTGCGTCCGCTGTGCAGCATGATGTGGACGTTTACGTACTTCCACAAGCAGACTTCACAGTTCCTACCACGTGTGTCAACGACCCTGCGGATCTGATCGATGCATCCACCGCAGGTGACTGGCCCATCACCTCTTGGCAATGGACCGCAGAAGGGCAGTCGTTGAGCGGCTCATCGGTTCAGCATACCTTTTCAGGTGAAGGAACTTTTCCCGTACAGCTCCTTGTTCAGGATCAATTCGGTTGTGTGGACAGCGTAATGCAGCAAGTGACCATCAGCGTTCGCCCGCAACTTCAATTATCTGTGAACGATGATTGTGCAGGAGCGCAGTTCGTTTTCACAAATACGTCTTCCATTCAATCAGGCAGCATCGATTCCACCCATTGGGATTTTGGCGATGGTAATGCGTCCGTTACCGTTTCTCCGACCAATGTTTATGCGCAGGCTGGGGTCTATACCGTGGTTCTTTATGCGCAAAGCGATCTGGGATGCGCGGCCGATACCACGTTTCAGGTGGAAGCATTCCCGAATCCGGTTGCTGGCCTGCAATGGCAGAACCAATGTGATGGTACGGCCATTCCGTTGAATGAAACTTCGACTGTTGCCGCCCCTGGTCAGCTGCTCAACTCCAATTGGACCATGGGCGATGGCACCGTTCTGACCGATACTTCGCTGAATCAGTATCTCTACGCCACGTATGGCGATTACACCATTCAACTTGATGTGGAAACACAGGACGGATGCACCGATTCGCAGACGTTTACCGTGTCGGTTCATGCGGTTCCGGTGGCCGATTTCAGTTTTACCAATATCTGCGAGAGTGATTCGGTACACTTTCAAGACCAATCCAATATTGCGCAAGGCGCCATTGTCGGGTGGCAATGGACATTCGGAAACGGACAGTCCTCAACGGCAAGCGACCCCGCGTATCAAAGCTATCCAGCTGATGGAATCTATCCTGTGCAACTCACGGTAACGTCCGATAGCGGATGTGTTGCCGTTTTGGATGATTCCATTGAGGTCTATTCGAATCCGATCGCTGCATTCATGTTCGATAGCGTGTGTTTCCCTGGGCCAATTCAGTTCACCGATCTCTCCGACCCGAACGGCTCGTACGGCATTACCCAATGGTCGTGGGTTTTCTCCAACGCGCAGAGCTCAACGCAGCAAT
Organism: Flavobacteriales bacterium; assembly: GCA_016124845.1. Lineage (NCBI taxonomy): Bacteria > Pseudomonadati > Bacteroidota > Flavobacteriia > Flavobacteriales > Flavobacteriales bacterium. Next base: position 59,958 of record WGMW01000012.1, on the reverse strand, counting down.
CTCCTGCCATGATGTTCCCTTCGTACGGAGCGTATGGTGCCACGCTCACCGTAACCAATTCGGTGGGCTGCAAGAATGCCGTTACATTGGGAGATGCGCTGCTTCATCCGCTTCCTGTGGCTGATTTCACAACCACGCTTCAGCATTGCTTCTTGGTAGAGATCCCTATTCAGGACGCATCAACCGTTGACGTCCTTTCAGATGATCAGATCGTTGATTGGAGCTATGATCTGGGAGATGGAAACATGATCACCACTGCCGATGGTACGTATCAATACGGTTCGGCAGGGTTCTATGATCTTACACTCACGGTTACCACCAATCATGGCTGCGAAGATGACGAGACAAAGACCGTGGAGGTTTGGCCGTTGCCATCTGTAAGTTTTTCAGCCGATCCCGAAGAAGGCTGTAATCCGTTGTTTGTCAGATTTTCCGATGGAACTTCCATTCCATCACCTTACACTTTGAGTTCATGGCGTTGGGATGTCGGTGATGGAACCGATACCATTGCCGTACAAAACCCGACCCATCTCTATGATGCTACAGGAACCGCCCCGAACGACTCGGCAGTTTACGATGTCGGTCTGGTTGTCACCTCGGGGAACGGTTGTGTCGATTCGCTCACAACTCAAGACTTGATTGTGGTGCATCCGCTGCCCGAAGCGCATTTCAGTTCTGTACCAGAGAAGTTGGCAACCATTATCGACCCATTATTCAAATTCACCGACCTCAGTACAGAAAACGTTACGTTCTGGAATTGGACATTCGGTGATGGATTGGGCGCACATGACCAAAACCCCGAATACGCGTATGCTGATACGGGAACCTTTGTGGTGACGCTTGGTGTTGCTACAGATTTCGGATGTGCCGATACCATTTCATACATCGTAAAAGTGGAACCGTACTTCAGTTTTTACATTCCGTCTGCCTTCACCCCAAATGGTGATGGGCGGAATGATGGTTTCTTTGGTACGGGCGAGTATCTGAAAGCATACAACATGAAGATCTTTGACCGTTGGGGCGAGATGATCTTTGAATCGAACGATCAGAACTTTAAATGGGATGGGACCTATAAAGGCGCTCCCGCGAAGGCCGATCAATACGTCTATCAGTTCAATATCATCGATTGGGAAGGCAACGACCACCGTTACACAGGTGGTTTTCAGCTGCTTCGATAGTTGGTGTTGGAACGGCAGCAGTAACAATTGCCCATTCTTTCCGTTCAAGCTTCCGACCAAAAACCTAATGTTTTGAATCGTTTTGTCATTGTACTGGCCATGCTGGCGTTGCCAAGCATCGGGTTTGCGCAGAAGAAATGGACATTGAAGGACCGTTGGCGCAACTCCATCGGAGCTTCGGTGCATCTTCTCATGGTAAAGAAGAATGTGAGTCCTGCGTTCGGGGTGTTCTACAATCCGCAGATCAACATCATTAACAAGTATGCCGATTTCTCGTTGGCGGCCACCATGCCGATGACCTTGGGCGCACACGTCAAGGATTCATGGATAGACAGAACCTATTTCTACGGTCACATTCCTGCGGTGTTGGAGGCCAGCATCGGCCATTATTCCACGCGCGATTTCCGTTCGGACATAGGTATGGCGTTGGGTGTGGGTTATGGGGCGCAGATAAACGGAAGCGATGTTTCCACAGGCTTCGTATCCACGCTGGCCGCCCGAACATGGTTCTTCAAAGGAAGCATTACGCTGCGGTATATTTTTCACCTCAACGTGCAGGGCGTTGGAGGCTACCACGCACATGCTTTGGGTATTGCTGTCAACCTGGGAAACTACTTCAAGAAGTTGGATCACATGAACAAGATCAGCAAGTGGCAGAACTTCAAATAGGTCTTCCGCAAGGCAAATTGTCGTAACGCGGGTGGCTGCATTGGCTGCGATCGTTACATTTGTTTCAACCGTAAACCACCAGTATGACGCGAATCGTTACCCTGACCATCGTTCTTTTCTCGTTTACATTGACCGCAATGGCGGGGGGTCCGTGGCCAAGGAAAAAAGGCAGCGGATACGCGCAGTTGGGTTTCACCTACATCGGTTACAACAAGTTTTTCAATGACAAGGGAAAGGTGACCGACCTCCGTAGACCCGTTACCGACTTCACAAGTCAGGTTTATTTGGAATATGGCCTGACGGATAAGTTGACCCTCAGCACCAACCTGCCGTTCAAGTACGTGACAAGTGCCGATAAGATATCGAGTGCCGATACCAGTTACTTCCGCGATACGGTTCCCTCGGGAAAACTCTTTGGGCTGAACTCGGTGATGCTCGGCCTCAAGTACAACATCATCAACAAGAAGGTGCTTTTCAGTGCGGGACTGAATGCAGAGGCCAATGTGGCCAAGTACGATTCCATCACCACACTTCGCACAGGCTCAAGCTGTTGGGTGTTCAACCCGTATGTAAGTGTTGGTTCATCTTTCATGCAAGGTAAACTTTACACGTTCTTGAATGCAGGTTATCGCCTTCGGCTGAACGGTTATAGCGATCAGGTGGATCTGAAATGGGAGTTCGGAGGAACGTGGAACCAGAAGACCTATCTGATCCTGACGGTTGCTGGGCGCATTTCCATGCAAGAGGGGAGCTACGATAATAACGTCACGGCTCCGCCAAACCCATCCGATTCTACAAGCGTGAGCCTACATCCTTACGGTCGCGATCTCTTCACTTCGCTTTATCCGAACAATCAGCAGTACGTTGGTTACGGATTGAAATTCATTCAGAAGATCAAGCAAAAAGTGCACATCAATGCTGCGGTTTATTTCGGAATGGGCAACATGGTTGCTGCCGCTCCGAGTTTCAATCTTGGCGTTGCCTACGAATGGTAAGCAATACCAACATATCGGTTCTTCAGAAGTTGAATGTCGAGACACTTTCTCGGTTGAAGGATATGCTTGTGGAGGTCGATCAGCGGCTTTACACGCATGTCAACCATAAAGGCCGCGCGTCTGTTGGACAGCATGTACGCCACACGTTGGAGTTTTATCAATGCCTTTTTGAAGCAACCGATACGGTCAATTACGATCAGCGCAAGCGCGATATTCTTATCGAGTCGAGTGCAGCGCATGCGGTGCATGTGGCAGATCAGATTTTGAAGAGCGTCTCACAGATAAAGGCCGATCGGCCGATGCAACTGGAAGCGGAAATGCTTGGTGCAGCGCAACCGTTGTGTGTGCGGTCATCGCTTTCGCGTGAGTTGTTGTATGTGCTCGAACATGCCATTCATCACATGGCACTTATGCGCATTCTGATAAAGGATGAGGCGGCTGATTTTGAGTTGGAGGATGCGTTCGGTGTTGCGTATTCCACGCTGGCCTATCGTGGCGAGCAGAACGACTGAGTCATGGATTCCGTTCCATTCACAACCCGCGTGCACATTTGGATGCAACGCGCCATTCGTTGGGAGTTCTGGCCATGGCGCATCGTTTACCTTCCAATTGCAGTCTATTGGTTCTGTTTGGCAATTCGGGCGCGTGGTCTGGTGTTCTTCAGCGCAGCCAATCCGTGCATGCGGTTCGGTGGGCTGGTGGCCTATTCCAAAACCGATGTTACCAAGTTGGTTCCATCGGCCTATTTGCCCAAGACCATTTTTGTGGAGCCAACTGATGGCCTGACCGCGGTACTGGCAAAGGTTGCCGTTGAGCAAATGGAATTCCCACTCATCATCAAACCCGATCAGGGCGAACGTGGCAAAGGAGTCAAGATCCTTCGCTCGGAGCAGGAACTGCAGAAAGCTTTGGGTTCGGTCAAAGAGCGCATGCTGCTGCAGGTGTATGAAGACCTGCCCATGGAATTCGGAGTGATGTATAGCCGCAAGGCCGATGAGCCGTATGGGATCATCACGTCCATCGTTATCAAGGATTTTCCTGTGTTGGAAGGAGATGGAAAAAGCACGCTTTTGGAGTTGATCCTATCGAATCTGCGCACACGCCTCAGTTACAGGATTCACATCCGAAAGTTTGCCGATAGGCTGAATGAAGTGCTTCCGAAAGGCGAAAAACTGCGCATGGTGAACATTGGCAATCACATGCTTGGTACCACGTTTTACAACGGAAATCATCTCATCACACCAGCGTTGGAAAGTGTGTTTGATGGGTTGGCAAAGCAGATAGACGGTTTCCACATCGGTCGTTTTGATGTGCGTACGGAATCGGTGGAAGAACTCGCCAAAGGCAACTTTAAAGTAATCGAGGTGAATGGCGTGAACTCCGAACCGTGTCACATTTTTCATCCTGGCCGTTCGCTTTTCCTTGCTTGGCGCGATCTGTTCAAACATTGGAAACGCATTGCCGACATCAGCATGGCCAATCATAAGAATGGTGTGCCGTATGCGAGCTATTTCGAGATAAGACGCGAGATACGAAGGCATAACCGCGAAGGTGCGCAGCACGATTGATCACCTTCTCAAATAGTAGTTCAGCCCAAGCGTAAACCCAAATGTGAAGTTGTGCGATTTGTCGTAGTTCTTCCCATCGTTCATTACGGGGTGGTCTTTCGCGTTGATATCGCCTGAGAAGGAAGTACGCATGCCCACACTTAGCATGAGCCACTTGGTAAAGTAGATCTCCTTTTCCACGCCAAGCACCACCGAAACATCTATCGGTTTGAAATAATCCTTATCGTTCGCTTCTGGGTTGACAATTGTTCCCAGCGGATATTCATTTCCCTTGTAAGTGATCTGTGCCGAGCGCAAAATGCCTATCTGCGTTCCCAGATTGATGACCCAAGGCGATTCGAACTTCTGCTGTTTCTTGATCTTGAACTTATAGCGGAGAATGATCGGCACTTGCATGTATTGCAATTTCACTTGGCGCTTTGCCACATGACCGTTCAGTTTATCATCATAATCCTGTCCTTGTCGCGAATAGAAGATGAACCCCGTTTGGAAGCCGTATTGTCGCTTGTACGTGTAGCCGATGCGCACGCCAGAAGCAATACCGAATGTCGGTTTGTAGGCGAGTTCCTTTCCATCAAAAGCACCGTATGTGTTCTGGTTGAAAATGAGCGGCAGATTGAAATTTACATGTGCGCCTGCAAACACCTCGTGTTTTGGGATGTAATCGACACACCTCATTTGAACTAATCCTGTATCTGGAGTCCAAGATGTTCTGATTGTTTCATTTTGAGATGTACTCAGATTAGGAGGAATGACACGTATTTGGCGCATCCTGAATTCTTCTGTCTGGTTTTCGGTATTGTTTCCTCCTGAATTCTGTGCATCTGACACACTCGGTTCCAGAGATTGTTGGGAATCGTCTGGGGCAGCCGCGGAGGTCAATTCATTGCGACTTTCATTCGAAGAATCTGCGTTTTTCTTGGATGTGTCAGAAGAGTTTTCCGATTCGTTTGAATTGGCGGCATCGGCAACATGATCATTATCTGCGGCTGCATTTCCTGAACTGTAACGACTTGCATTCAACTGCTTGGAAACCGTGGTTGGCTCTGAACGCTTGTCTGTAATGTTGGTATGGTTCAGTTGAGTTGCAACGTCATTTCCCGTATCGGATTCATCACTTTGAGTGACCGAACGGGTCTCTTCGGTTGTTTCTAATGCACCTTCTTCTTCTGAAAATTCTTCAGTTGTATTCCTATCATTTGTGGTTTCTGTGTTCTGCGATTTTATGGTACTTGTTTCTGTAATTGTTTCGGCAGACTCGGCCGCGTTTGTATTCTGATTATCGCCTCCCGCAAACCCGAAGAAGGACAGTAAAAGGATGAGAAGCATGATTGTGCTATCGTTGGTGATGATCCACAACAGACTTCTTTGCTCCTTATTGGAGGCGGTGTTCGCGTTGATCTTTTCCCACATGTCTGCAGGTGGCGCAGCCTGATGACCCGACAGCTTCTCGCGGAAGATGCGGTCAAAATCCTGAGCGCTATGTTGGTCCTTGCTCATGCTACTTGCATTAATTCTATTACCCGCGTTTGAAGCATTTTCCGTGCGCGGTTCATTCTCAATTTCGAATTGCCTTCGCTGATGTCCAGCATCTCGGCAATTTCCTTGTGGCTGTATCCTTCCACCGCAAAAAGGCTGAATACCTCGCGATAACCGTCTGGCAGTTCACGTATCAGCTGCAGCAGATGATCCGCATTCATTTTAGAGAGCACATCCTGATCGTACGTGATCTCTTCGCTGTTCTCCATTTCGATGTCAGCCATCGGCTTGCGTTTTCTAAGGTGGGTCAGCGCCATGTTTACCATGATGCGCTTGGCCCACCCTTCGAACGAACCATCGAACCGAAACATCTTCAAACTGTCCAACAGCTTTACAAAACCTTCTTGGAACACATCCTTCGCGTCATCCTCATTACCCATATAGCGGAGGCAGATGGAGTAGAGCACCCCAGAAAGCTCGTTGTAAATGTGCCGTTGCGCCCTTTGGTCGCCTTCGGCAGCTTTCGAAACCCAATTTTCTATGCTATTCTGACTATGCACGGTGCGTAACAAGATCGTGTTTTTCGTCCATTCGCTTATCAGATGCAGCTTATGGAGCAATAGTTACAGCATTGCAAGATTTTATTGCCACAGATGCACAGATTTACGCAGAACGAGCACAGAAGTATTTCCATTCCTCTGTGAAAACCTCTGTGCTTTCTGTGTTTCTGTGGCCGCCCCGATGTCCTACCTTTATGGTCATGGAATTTCTATCGAACATCGAATTCAATATCCTCTACATCAAGGCGTTGCACATCATCTTCGTAACCACGTGGTTCGCGGGGCTGTTCTACATGGTGCGTCTGTTCATCTACCACGCAGAAGCACGAGGCAAGGAAGAACCCGCTCGCAGCATCTTGGAAAAACAGTACAAACTGATGCAATGGCGGTTGTGGTACATCATCACGTGGCCATCGGCCATTCTCACCTTCGTGTTCGGTTTTTGGCTGGTTTACGGATTCAACTATTGGCTACAACCGTGGATGCATGTGAAGTTTGCCATGGTAGGAGGGTTGTTCCTTTATCATCTCTACTGCCACAGGATCTTCCGAAAGTTCCAGAAGGATGAGGAAACGTGGGGTTCCGTCAAACTCCGCATGTGGAACGAGGTGGCAACGCTGTTCCTTTTCGGAATCGTGTTCGTGGTGGTGTTGAAGAATTCCGTTACATGGATCTGGGGCCTGGGAAGTCTCATTATGCTGGCAATAGTGATGATGCTTGGCATCAAGCTTTACGGGAAAGCAAGGGGCAAGAAAAGGGAAGAATGAAAAAAGAAAAAGGTTCGGTGTGAGCCGAAAACCTTAGCGTCTTGGCGCCTTTGCGAGAGGAAAAACTTCGTTTCTCTTCGTCTCTGCGTGAAATAAAAATCAGTTTCCTGTTCCTGAAACGATACGCGCCTGCTTGTTAGAGAGACTTACAGAAGCAAGCATTTTCTCAGCATCTTTCAGCGAATCGTACGTGCCGTAAGCTACCATGTGGCCTTGAGTGTCCTGTCCTGCATACTCGGCAGCAAAACCACGCTTGATCATCTTGGCAACGTGGTCGGCAGCTTCATTTTTAGAAGCAAACGTTGCCGCGATCACTTTGAAGGAGGATGCATTCTCGTTCACGGTTTCCGTGACTTCTTCCGTTGTTGGAATATTCACTTCCGTAGAAGGCACGGCATCGGTTTTCACCACAATGGCGTTGGCGGAATTCTTCGCCAAATGAAGTTCTAAAAATTCGTGCTGGAACTTATCGGCCAACACATCTTCCTTCTCAAATCCTTTGTTCAGCCAATTCTCATTGAACTGGCGCGATTGATAAGCCGCTTCGGTGGTCACTGCAAATGGGTTGAGCTGATTCACCAGCATGTTTCCGTTCCCCACAATTCCTTGCTGAATAGGCAACCAAACCAGCAGCCCAATAGCCGCAGCCATGGCTGCATAGCCCGTAATGCGTTTGATCGGAAGTGTGCGCACCTTGGTGGCAATGGTGCCATCGGCAGCCACCAGTTCACGCACCTTATCTACATTATCCTTCTCAACTCGGTTGAGGGAAACAGGCTTCAGACCGAAGAACTCATCCTGAATTTCAGGAAGCGGCACGGCTTTGAATTCGATGTTTCCTTCCAGCGTTCTTTTCAGTTCACCGATTCCATCCAATAGAACGCTTTCGCCATTGTTCAATCGGAAACGCACTTCCGAAACCGCATCGGTCAGCCATTTGTCGGCAGCCGAATAGGTAAGTTCCAATTCAGAAGCAACAGCGGCCAAAAGCAAACCATCGTTATGTGAAAGTTTCGCATTGAAGATCACCGAATTCTTAGGCGGATGAACACGATTGCGTAGCTCATCCAACTCCGCTCCGATGTGGTCTTTCACAAACCCACCGAAGCCAGGCAATACAACCAACGGCTGTTCGCGCAGCGCACTTGCAATGATATGTCCTAACTGTTGGGTCAGCATGCGATTGTAACGCACCAAAGTAACCGTTTATTAGGATGAAATGAAAGTTGAAAAAGAAAGCAGTTTACGGAGTTGACAAAGTTGACAAGTCTGGAACTTTCATCATTCGTACTCTGTGAAAGCTCTGTGAAGATCTGTGAATCTGTGGCTAGATCATGTTTTTCAATAGCCGCTCAAGATCTTCGGGTGTATCCACCGAGTTGCTTTCGTGTTCTGTTTCAGCAAGTTGGATGGAATAACCGTTTTCCAACCAACGCAACTGTTCCAGACTTTCGGCTTTTTCCAGTTCGGTCTGCCGTAGCGAGGAAAGTGTTTCCAGCACTTCAGCGCGATACGCATAAATGCCGATATGCTTGTAAAATGCAGCGTTCAGCAACCAGTCTTTCGGCTCCACACCTTTCAAATATGGGATAGCCGTTCGGCTGAAATAGATGGCTTTGCCATTCGCAGCCTTCACCACTTTGATGACCGTGTTGCTGAAAAGGTCTTCCGCATCATCAATGCGTTTGATCAGCGTAGCAATCTCTGTTTCTGGGTTCTCGAAAAGCACAGCCAGTTGATCGATCTGCTCGGGTTCAATAAACGGTTCATCTCCCTGAATGTTGATCACCGCATCCACACTTTCTAACTGGGAAAGCACTTCCGCACAGCGGTCTGTTCCTGTCTGATGTTCGGTGGAGGTCATCATCACCTTTCCTCCGAACCCTTTCACATGATCGAAGATGCGTTCATCATCCGTGGCCACGATCACATCGCTGAGCAACTTGGCTTTCGAAGTCTGCTCGTACACGCGTTGGATCATGCTCTTGCCCGCAATATCCACCAATGGCTTGGCTGGAAAGCGCGTGCTCGCATAGCGTGATGGAATAATGCCAACGACTTTGGTCATGTGGCAAATGTATGGTGTAAGGGCGTATGGCCATACGCCCTTACCGATCCGTTTCCTAATTGTGAAGGTTTGTGAAATACTCCCTTCACGTTTTTTATTCTTCGTTTTGTCCTTTTTCTTTGACCAAAACCAAACAGAAAATGGCACACGAGATAGATTACAAGATATATGGCGATGACATGCAGGCCGTGGAAGTGGAACTCGACCCGAATGAGGCGGTGAGAGCAGAAGCTGGCGCGATGCTGTACATGGAAAACGGCATTCAGATGCAGGCCAACACGGGCGGAGGTATCTTCAAAGGCTTCAAGCGACTGATAACAGGCGAGAGCTTCTTCATCACCACCTTCCTCCATACTGGAATGGGAAAAAGCCACGTGGCATTTGCAGCTCCTTATCCAGGTAAGATCATCCCGCTGCATTTGGGCGAACTTGGTGGCGAATTCTACTGCCAGAAGGATGGTTTCCTCTGTGCAGCGCAAGGCGTAGAGATCGAAGTGGCCTTCACCAAACGCATCGGTGCGGGGCTTTTCGGTGGTGAGGGATTCATTCTTCAGCGACTGGAAGGCGATGGATTGGCATTCATTCACGCGGGCGGAACGATTATTAAGAAAGAGTTGCAACATGGAGAAACACTTCGTGTTGATACAGGCTGCTTGGTGGCGTTTGCCCCAACGGTCGATTACGACATTCAGTTCATTGGCGGATTCCGAAACTCACTCTTTGGTGGAGAAGGTCTGTTCACAGCCAACCTCACAGGACCTGGAATCGTTTATCTGCAAACGCTACCGTTCAGCCGTTTGGCCGACAGAATTGCAGCGGCCGCACGCATTGGTGGAAACAGGGGCACAGGTGAACGCAAAGGCGTTGCGGGTCTGGGTGGCGACCTGCTCGGAAATATTATCAGCGGAGACTGAGAGAGGAAATTTGAAAGTGGAAAGATGAAATAGGAAAGCCTATTTCAAAGCAGGAGGATCTTAAAATATGTTTACCTGAACAGCGTCACGCTTCCGATCGGGCTTCCTTCGGTGCCGTCAAGCCCTTTGTAAACGACCTTGTACACATACACATCGTTCTGAACTTGTTCTCCCATGAATGTGCCATCCCAGCCTTCGTCCATTACGGCAGAGTAAAAGATCTCCTGTCCCCAGCGTGTGTACACGTGCATCTCAAACTCGATGATGTTCTCGCCATAGGCTCGGAACTTATCGTTTTTGCCATCGGAGTTGGGCGAGAATGAATTGGGAATATAAATACTGATGTGGGGCGTGATGTACACATCGAGCTGCGTCTCATCCACACAGCCGAATTCATTGATCACTTGAAGCGTTACGGTGTACGTTCCGCTATCGATATTGGTCGGGTAGGTGTGCGCTGGCGTGCTGATGAGATTCTGCATGGTCGTGCCATCTCCGAAATCCCAGAACCATTGTTCTGCGCCCGTTGAGTTATCTGTGAACTGAAATGTTGGGTCCAGCACACTTGCGCTGGTCGGGTCTGCATCGAATCGCGCAGTAGGGTTGGGATGAACGATGATGTAATCGTTCATGACCAACTCCGTTTGGCATTGATAGTTTGACGTTGCCGTGAGGCTGACCGTGAACGAATCGACATCAGGGTAGCAATGCTGTGCAGTTGTTCCGATGTAGGTTTCGCCATCCCCAAAATCCCACTGGTAGGTCATAGCTCCAGAAGCGATGGTGGAGTTGTTGGCGAATTGGACACACAGCGGCACACAGCCTTCCGTTACATCTGCTGCAAAGTCAACCACAGGATTCGGGTAAATGGTTACCGTGGCCGATGCATTGTCATCACAACCCAAGGTTGAACCAACAACCGAGTAAACCGTAGTGGCGGTCGGGTTGGCGGTGACCGTAGCTCCGGTGGTAGCACTCAATCCAGTCGCAGGCGACCACACGTAGCTGTTGGCTCCTGTTGCCGTAAGTTGGATCGAATCGCCATCGCAGAACGCAATGGCGGCTGGCGTAATGTTCACGCTCGGTGTTTGATTTACTGTCACGGTCATCGAGGCCGAAGCCACGCATCCCAAACTCGTTCCGGTGACCGTGTACGATGTGGTGGTCATTGGACCGGCCGTCACGTTTGCCCCACTTTGCGTATTGAGACCGGTTCCTGGAGTCCAAACGTAAGTGGTGGCTCCGTTGGCCGTTATCGGGGCACTTTCTCCGCTACAGATCGTAGTGTCGTTGCTTACCGTAACTATCGGAATCGGATTGATGGTGATGGTTGCGGTGGCCGTGTCGTTGCATCCATTGACCGAACCGACAACCTGATACGTGGTTGTCGTGATCGGATTGGCTACCACTGATGACCCCGTGGTCACATCCAAACCTGTTGCTGGCGACCAAACATACGTATCGGCCCCAGAGGCTGTGAACCCTTTCGATTCTCCAAGACATGCGGAGGCAGCGGGTGGCGTAACCGTGACCGTGGGATAAGGCGTTACCGTTACTGTAACGGTTTCCGTTGCGGTGCAGCCCTGTGTTGTTCCGGTTACGGTGTAAGTGGTGGTTGATGCAGGTGTAGCATCTACACTCGCTACGGTAGTTGCATTCAACCCGGTGGTCGGTGTCCAATCGTAGGTATCTGCTCCGTTGGCGGTAAGTGTTGTTGTCTGTCCGCCACAGATGGCCACATCTGGGCTTACCGATAGGTTCGGGGAGATGTTGACCGTAATGTCGAATGTGGCAGAGGCGCTGCAACCGTTGGTTGTGCCCGTCACGGTGTAAGTGGTGGATGTGTTCGGAGCGGCATCAACCGAAGTGCCTGTTGTTGCGCTCAAGCCTGTGGCAGGTGTCCAATCGTAGGTGTCGGCTCCGCTGGCGGTGAAGGTGGTCACCTCGCCCGCGCAGACCGTGGCAGTTGTCGGATTGACGGTTACCACAGGAATTGGATTCACGTTCACCGTGATAGTTCCGGTTCCGGTGCAACCGCTTGAAGTTCCTGTTACCGTGTAAGTAGTGGTCGTGGCCGGGTTGGCCGTGACCGATGCCCCCGATGTGGCACTCAATCCCGTTGCCGGAGACCAAGCATAGGTGGTGGCACCCGTAGCGGTGAGGCTGATGCTTCCAGCATCGCAAATGGATACATCAGGACCCATATCAACTATTGGACTTGCATTAACTACCAATGAATTTGTGGTAGTTGGAGAGGTGCAAGAACCCAAGCTCACATCCAGCGAGATGTTTTTGGTTCCGCCTGTTCCCCAATTGACCGTGTACGGGCCTTGGCCGCTTCCGGAAACCACCGTTCCACCATCGAAATTCCAATTGTAGGTGGCTCCAGCTGGTGCATTTCCTGTATAGGTGATGGTGGCATCATCTCCCACACAAACCGGTGAAGTGACCGTGAAATCAGATGTCGGTGATGTATAAACTTCCACGGTTACGGTCGTGTCATCCAAACAGGGAGGCCACGAAACTGCCAATCGAACCGGGTAGGTTCCCGCAGCGGGGAAGGTATGTGTCGGGTTCTGGGTGAGGTCGTCCGGGTTTCCATCGGCATTGAAATCCCAGGCCCAGTTCACTATTTGTCCTGTTGGTGTGGAAAGGTCGGTAAACTGCATCGGGTCGCCTTCGCAAACTGGCGTATAATCGAAGATGGCGGTAGGATTGCTTGGGCTGGGCTGAAGCACCGTGTCAAGCGAGAACGTACATGGATTATTGCCGAATGTCGTCATGGTTACCGTGTAAGGCCCAGGCGCAACGATGGTTGCGATCTGCTGGTTCTCCGTACCGGGAACGAGACCGGGTCCGGTCCAAGAATAAGTGGCTGCTCCTACAGGTGCGGTCAGATAGACATCTTGCCCACCGCATACGGTGGGAGAGGACGAGATGATCTGCAATGGTGCGCAATCTGCATCAATGTAAGCGTAAGCGTAATGGCTTCCATCGCAACCGCTTGGGGCACAGTCTCTTGTGCTGAATTGGATGGTCACGGTCTGCCCCATGTAGTTGTTCAATGGAACAAAAACGGATGTCCAGGACTTGTACGACATGCTACCGGATGTGACGAAACCCCCAATGGATTGTGCTGTGGTCGCGTCAACATCGTAGGTGGCACAACTGATGGGGTTGCCATTTCCGTCTGTCATTCTTATTCGGAAGTACGGCTGCTCACCAGAACCATGGCCGCCATCGTTCAGCACAACGGCATAGTGATAGGTGAAGTTGACGTTGCTTGAATTGACCGTGAACGAATAAGAGGCTGAAGCACCACCCCCTAATGTTCCATCATTGTGGTTGGTGGCAACTCCATTTCCCAATCGCAGTGAAGTTCCACCTGAACCCGGATAAACCATTGGAATGGCCGTACCTCCGACCACAGGATCAAACCCAGTAGTGGTAAGAACGTGGAATTTCTTTGGGATGGTGGCAGGTGAAGAGTTGTTCGGTCCGGTACTGAATCCATTCACCTGAAATGGATCGGGAGTGTTACATACGCAGAGACCTAAAAATGTGGATGTACATGTGTTGTTTCCCCAAGTTCCCGTCCATCCGGTGAGATTTCCCTGTTCAAAATCCGCATTTACGCAGCTCTGGCCGTGTACATTAAAAGAGATTGCGCTGAATAACGTCAGAAACCAAAACCAAACGGTTTTCTGGGAGGGGTGGGTGGGGTTCATTCAGGATGTAAGCAGCCAGAAAAATAATCAGTTATTGTGAATTATATTCACTCCTGACATAGACTGTAACACCATCATTTGGTTGCCAGTTCCTCTATCTTTTTGAAAACTGTTTCAGTCTCCCAATTCTCCGCAATTCCTTCCCAAGAAAGAATCTCTTCCATGATCTTGTCCTGCTCCTTGCCGCGCGAGAGCGCCTCGGAATAGCGCATCTCCGAAAAGGTCACCATTTCATAAAGAGGTGTCCACTTGTTGGGATGCTTGGTGCTGAGTTTCTTCTCGATCTTCTTGCGGAGCAGGAACTGCGGATCGGCCACGAGGTCGCGCATTTCCACGAAGTTGCGTAGCGCGAGGTCGGCAATGGCATCATCATCCGGTTTACGCGAATATTGGAACTTGTCGAACAGCGTTTCCTTGTCGTTCCAATGTTCATCGGCCAATTGATCGAACACGTAGCAATCCTCAAACCCAGAGACCATTCCTTGCCCGTAAAATGGAACAATGGCGTGTGAGGCATCTCCGAAAATGAGTGCCTTGTCCTTGTATCGCCAAGGGAAGCAGCGAACCGTACAAAGCGAAGAGGTCGGGTTGCCGAAGAAATCTTCCACCAAAGTGGGCATGTGCTGCACCGCATCTGGAAAAACCTCGTTGAAGAAATCCAGCACCTGCTGTTCGGTTTTCAGGTTTTCAAAGGCGTATTTCCCTTCAAATGAAAGGAAAAGTGTGACCGTGAAACTTCCATCCAGATTCGGCAGTGCAATGAGCATGAATCCGCCACGCGGCCAAATGTGCAGTGCATTTTTCTCCAATCGGAAACCGCCATTTTCCGCTGGCGGAATGGAAAGTTCCTTGTAGCCGTGCTTCAAATAGGTCTGTGAATAATCGAAACGGTCAGTCATCATCATGGCGTGGCGCACTTCGCTGAAGGCGCCATCCGTACCATAAATATGATCGGCCGTTACTTCACAAACCTCACCCGAAACCTCATTTCGGAACGTTGCTTGACCAGCATCCAGATCCATTTTGATGCAGCGTTGGTTGAAGTTGATCTTCACGCCCGCTTTTTCTGCTTCAGTCATCAGCAAGGCGTTCAATCCGCCCCGCGAAACAGAATTGATGTGCTGGCCATCTTTGCCGTAAGGCTGAAAATTGGTGTTGCCCTCCACGTCATGGATCATTCGGCCAGGCATCGGAATCACCATTTCCAACACTTTTTCTTTCAGACCAACGCGGTCCAGCGCTTTCAATCCTCGGTGCGAAATGGCCAAGTTGATGGAGCGGCCTGCGCTGATATCGACCGTGCGCATGTCGGGTCTGCGCTCAAACATTTCCACTTTCACGCCCCGCTTTGCCAAATAAACCGCGTGCAGCGAACCCACAAGTCCTGCACCGATAATGATCTGTTTCTCTGCCATCGAATTCAATTTGCTCGCCAAATTAACCATTCGTATGAGGCTGTGTTCATGACTGAGGTCAGTATTATAGGATGCGTTTTGCCCTACTTTCGGGGGCTTGAAAACAAAGAGATGAACAACGAGCTTCTTCAAGAACAGCTGGAAAAACTGAAAGACAAGTACGAGGCCATGGGGCAGGATATGAATGCCTATCTCGATGGCTTGCTGCTGTCCAATTATCTGCCTTATTGGGAGTACACGAGTGTGGATACGTTGATGACGCTGCAAAAGCCACGCACTGATTTTCCGGACGAGTTGGTGTTCATCATCTACCATCAGATAACCGAACTCTACTTCAGATTGGCGCTGCACGAGTATGAGCAGATCGCGTACAATGGAAGAAATGTGCTTCCGAACGGGGAGGACAAAGGCTGGCGCGAGACGATGGAACCGGGTTTCTTCAAGGATCGCGTCCGCAGGATCAATGCCTATTTCAATGCGCTGACCAACAGTTATGGTGTGATGGAACATGGCATGGAAAAGGAGCAGTTTCTCCGATTCCGAATGGCGCTGTTGCCAGCCAGTGGTTTTCAGAGTGCACAATACCGGAAGATTGAGATATGTTCCACGGCCATGAACAATCTGGTACACGTTGATCATCGCCACAAATTCACAGAAACCGCTTCGGATGAGGAGGGAATACGTGAGATGTTCGAGTATATCTACTGGAAGGCCGGTGCCACCGAACTGGAAACAGGGAAGAAAACGCTAACGCTGAAGCAGTTTGAGAACAAGTATTCTGAAGATCTGATCTGCTTGGCGGTGAAGTATGCCGACAGAAATCTTTGGGCCAAGTATTCGGCCCTGCCGGAAGCTGAAAAAAAGGACGAAGGACTCATTGAGGAGATGAAGAAACTCGACCAGAACGTGAATGTGAACTGGCCGTTGCAGCATTATAAAACGGCAGCGCGTTATCTGCTTCGCGATGAAGAAGGTGTTCCCGCCACGGGCGGCACCAACTGGCAGAAGTACCTGCCACCGCGTTTTATGAAGCGCATCTTCTTCCCAGAACTGTGGACAGCAGAGGAAAAAGACAATTGGGGAAAGGCCTGGGTGGAAGACCTTGTGAAAAACAAGTGAGCCGCAATTTTCATCGGGCAACTAAAGGCAGTATTTTCGTCTTCCGTTGAACGTGTCGGTTTTGTGCCGACAGTTTAATTTGTGTTTCAATTTTCATCATTAAGCATGTTTTTTAAAAGCAGGAACATTTCTCGGCTGTTGACCTCATTTATGATATCCGGTTTCACTACCGGGTTGGTCATGGCACAGCCTCAGCCTAATGGAACAGCCGTTCAGTTGAGCTGCAACTGTTACCGACTGACGGAGAATGCCATTTCTCAAAGTGGTTCGGTATGGAACAGCGCGCAGATCGATCTTACTGTCCCATTCGATTTCAAATTCGATGTGTATCTGGGCGAGGATGTGCAGGGGCAGCAAAGTGGTGCGGATGGAATCGCTTTCGTGCTACAGCCTATCAGTACTTCTGTTGGAACCAACGGAGGCGGTATGGGCTACGAGAATATTGCTCCTTCCCTGGATATACAGATAGATACGTATCAGAATGGAGATCATAATGACCCGTCTTACGATCATGTGGCCATTATGGCCAATGGAGCGGTGGACCATAACTCTGCCGATAACCTTGCCGGCCCCGAAAATGCGTTGGTCAGCGGTTTCAATATCGAAGATGGCCAATGGCATGTGATGCGGGTTACGTGGGATCCAACTGCCATGACGATCAGTGTTTATATGGATGGCTCGTTACGTACCAGCTACACCGGAGATATCATTGCCGATATTTTCGGTGGCGACCCGAATGTGTTTTGGGGATTTACAGGAAGTACTGGAGGCCTGAGCAACCTGCAACAGTTCTGCTTTTCCATCATACCGGGTCTCACGGCCAGTAACTTGGATATCTGTGCTGGCGCGGAGGTCGATTTTACGGATGAGTCTTACAGCGCATTGGGCGAGGTTGTAGGTTGGGAATGGAATTTCGGGAACGGAGAAACCTCAACCGATCAATCTCCCGGTCAGGTGGCTTTCGATCAGCCCGGGGATTATTGGGTGGTTCAGACCATCACAGATTCAGAAGGTTGCGATGCTTCAGACAGTTTGGAAGTGGTGGTGCATGCCAATCCCGAAGCTGCGTTTACTGCTACGGACGCCTGCGAAGGCGAACAAACGGATTTCACCGACCAGACCAACCTTACAGAGGGAAACATTTCCAGTTGGAACTGGCAGTTAGGAGATGGACAGACAGATAATGGATCAAGTGTGTCTCACACATACAACGCGGGTTCGTATGATGTAACGCTCTCAGTTGTAAGCAATTTCGGTTGTACCGATAGCGTGACCTCATCCGTTACCGTGTTTGAAAATCCAGTTGCTCAACTTGCTCAGGAGTCAACTGGTTTCGATGCCGTGTTCACTACAACTTTGCAGAGCGGAGAAGAAGCGCAATGGACGATTCTTGACACGGTTTACACCGACACACCGCTCAACTACACGTTTCCAGATAGCGGTTGGTATGAGGTGACACTCACGATAACCAATGAGAATGGTTGTTCCAATACGGTGGTTGATTCCATTTACATTGAGGGAATTCCGGATTTTGATGTGCCGAATGTGTTCACTCCGAACGGAGACATGATCAACGACCGCTTCCGTCCACGTACCTATGCCATGGTTGAGGCTCGCATGAAGATCTACAACCGTTGGGGAAGGCCCGTGTTCAACTACGAAGGCGAAATTCCTGTGATGGACGAATGGGGTTGGGACGGTACAGTAAATGGTGGTGCCCGGGCAGCGGAGGGCACGTATTATTATGTTCTTGATATGATCGGAACCAACGGCAGCAATTTTTCTGAGCAGGGTACCGTTACCCTATTGAGATAATTGTTGTAAGGTTGTGGGGATGAGGAGTTTTCTGTGGTTGTCGATTGTTCTTGGTGGGTTCTTATATGGATGTGGTGGTACGGGTGGTCCTGATTCCGTTCCCATTGATGAGACCGTAACACATGAGGTGAATGAGGAATACGGCATGGTCACCGATTCTTTCCTCGTTATTAAAGATAAGATCGGGCGGAATCAGAACCTGTCATCCATTCTACTTCCATACGGTGTTCCTTACGCCACCATCGATCAGATAGCCAAAGCTTCGCGAGAGGTTTTCGATGTACGCAAACTCGCTGCCGGAAAGCCATACACCATTTTCTGCACGAAGGATTCGGCCGGGTACGCCACCTGTTTCATCTATGAACCGAACGCTACAGAGTATGTGGTTTACAATCTTCGCGATAGCATTCACGTATACAAAGGACAGAAGGAGATTGAGAAGAAGACCAGGTATGTGAAGGGAGCGGTCAACTCTTCTCTTTATGTGGATCTGCAAAAGCAACATGCCGATCCCATGTTGGCCATCGAACTTTCAGAGATCTATGCGTGGACCATCGACTTCTATCGCATACAGAAAGGGGATGAATTTGAGATCCTGTATACCGAAAATTATGTGGACGGAGAATCCATCGGAGTGGACCGCATCCTTGCTTCCACGTTCACTCATTTCGGTAAACCCATCAACGCCTACTTTTTCGATTCGGAGAATGAAAAGGGCTATTACAATGAGAAAGGAGAAAATCTGAAAAAGGCCTTTCTACAGGCTCCGGTCAAGTTTTCCCGCATCAGTTCCGGTTACAACCTCAAACGGTATCATCCGGTGCAGAAAAGGATAAAACCGCACTTGGGAACCGATTATGCCGCACCCACAGGGACCCCGATCATGGCCGTTGGCGATGGTGTGATAACCCAGGCCCGATACAAGGCCAACAATGGCAACTATGTGAAGATGCGGCACAATAGCGTCTACGAGACGCAATACCTGCACATGTCCAAGATCGCCAAGGGCATCAAACCCGGAGTAAGGGTCAGTCAGGGCGATATTATCGGGTACGTGGGCAGCACGGGTCTGGCCACCGGTCCACACGTCTGTTTCCGTTTTTGGAAGAACGGTAAGCAGGTCGATCACCGTAAAGAAGATCTACCAGCGGCCATTCCCATCTCAGATTCATCTCGACCGGATTTCCTGAAAATGGTCTCCGAGAGAGATTCGATAAAAGCGGTCTTCAGAACACCGATCTGATTTTTAGGTCTACTTGGTCAACTGACGTTTCCAATGTTAGCTTTGTATTAAGAAAAACCTAAACACAATCTCATGAAAAAAACATTTACCCTTGCGGTGGTTGCATGTTTTTGCGCCACAATGGCACAGGCTCAGAACGGAACTGAGACCACCCGCCAAATGAAAGTTGCCCCAAAGGAATCGATGCGGGCCGCACAACCTGAATCTAAAAAGGTCAATGAGCAAGTTGTCACCGATCGTGCTGCTTCTGCCCAACATGTCGGTGCAACCAAAGAATTTCTCACCGAAGAGCAAGTGAGGACGCGGTCTGAGCAAAAGGCTGCAGCAGCGGAACCAAAGGCCAAAGACGAAAATTAATCCACGCTGAACCGAGGGAATCTTACTGTTCTTTCCTTGGTTCACCAAAAAACCTCTACATATGAAAAGATTATTTACCCTCATGTCGGTTCTGGCATGTGTATGCCAAATTTCATTGGCACAGAACTATGGCATTCTTCTTTATGAAGATTTCGAAAGCGGTGTACAACCAACTGGTTGGACCCAATCCGTCAGCACAGCTCCACCAACAGGTGCCACTTCCACCGTTACCTCAGATGGCTGGGCCTTCGGCCAAACGGGTTACTCAAGTACTTATTGGACAGTGCCCCCCTCAATAGATGCCAGTCAGTTTGCGATTGCCAACGATGATCCCGTGGATCAGGACCGATCGGAAGACTGGTTGAAAAGCCCAGTTTTGAATCTGACCCATTTCGATTCGGCCGTTTTCCTCTATGATGTGTTCTACGATGGATTGTATAGCGCAAGTGCCTATTTCACCATCAGTTATGATGCAGGAGCCACATGGCTGTATCTGCCCATTAACGATAGTGCTGTTTGGGCAGAAGATGGCGTGGTGATACCGAATTCCATCGTTGTATCAAATGTAACTTACACATTCAACGATCAGATGATGGTCGGTTTCCTGCATTCCGACAATGGTGTCTGGGGTTCTGGATTTGCCGTTGACAATGTCATTATTGCAGGATACAACAACCCTTGCGATGATATTGTGACCATTTCTGGCTGCGCCTCGCCACAAACGGTTTCGCTTGGCGGTCAAGGCGTTCTCGATTTCAATTTTACAAGTGCATGCGGTTGGAGTGTGCCGGGAGCAGAACAACTGTACAGTTTTACACCTTCCACAACAGGAATCCATTACATGAACATTACCGCTGCCACTGGGGCAAGTTGGTTGGATTATATGTACAAGCCAGCTTCCAGCGGATGCGATACTTTGGGCTGGACCTGTATGGTCGATGCAGATACTACGGGCTCATTTCCAATGAACTTGACCGCTGGAGTGGAATACCTCATTCTGGTTGACAATGAATTTGCGGATACCGAAACGCAAACGTTTGAAATCCAATGTCCCTGTTTATATCTTTCTGGCGGAAATACGGCAGAGTCTGAAGCATGCGGAAGCGATTCCAATGGTGGTTGCAATGCATCGCCCGAAGCTTATGAGAGTATTTCCTGTGGAGGTTCTGTCTCCGGAACACTCTGGTCTGATGGTGGATCGCGCGATACGGACTGGTATGAATTGGTTGTGACAGAGCAAACGACCATTTCTATCAATTTCAGTAGCGGCCAACCGGTAAATCTTCTCTTGGTGGATGATTGCACGAACTTCAACGTGCTGGCCAATGGTTCGTCAGTGGGCTGTGGAACCGTAAATTTGAGCTACTCAGCAGCACCGGGCACGTATCTTTTGGTTATTGCGCCCACCTCGTTTGAGTCTATTCCTTGCGGTTCGGGTTCAGCAAACAACTATGATATTACCGCCACTTTCTGTAACCCACCTGCCAATGATGTTTGTACCGGTGCCATTTCCGTTGCATGCAATGATGTGGTTACAGGCTCCACTGAATTCCCTGTAACAAATACGGATGAACTGGATTGTGTACCGGGTGCCGGAGTTTGGTATGTCTTCAGTGGTGATGGTAGTGTTGTCACATTTTCGACCGACAATGCAGGAACCGATTTCGATACACGTATCGGATATACGGACGGTTGTGGTAATGCATGCATCGATTTCGATGATGATGGAGGAACCGACTACGTCAGCGGTTGGACATCTGTTCTCACCATCCCAACTCAGCAGGGAACAGACTATTACCTGTATGTCGGTGGTTATCAAGGAACAGATGTGGGCAATTTTGAACTGAGCGTAACTTGTACTGTTCCACCATCAAACGATGATGTCTGCAACGCAACCGCGGTTTCCATGGGCGCAAACGGTCCGTTCTCTAACCTTGGTGCAAGTGCCGAGGGGTGGGAGACCGACCTTCCTACTGCATCATGTAGTGCACAGGGCGGTTGGTGTGTAAACCCAAGTGTTGAAGCCAGTGTGTGGTTCTCATTTGTGGCACCAGCGTCCGGTAATTTGACGGTAAGCACGGATGGTTCTTCCTTTGACACGCAGGTAGCTGTTTATGGCGCATCTACATGTCAGGATTTTGCAAGCAGTTCCGCAACCCTACTTGGAGCCAATGATGACGATCCGGATGCTTCTGGTTCAGGTGGTTCAACACTCACCAGTAAGGTTTTTGTCTGCGGTCTTACCCCGGGCAGCACGTACTACGTGCTCGTGGATGGCTATGGTGGGGCAACAGGCGATATTTCCCTGACACTCACCGAAACCACAGTTGCGGCAGGTTTCACATATAGTGCTGCCGGTCTTACTGTGGACTTCACGGATGCCAGTACCGCCAGCTCGTCTGTTGCTGGTTACGACTGGGATTTTGGTGATGGAAACACTTCCACCGTGGCAAGTCCTTCCAACACCTATGCGTCTTCCGGACCATATACCGTATGTCTCACGGTAACGGACGAATACGGTTGCGAATCGCAAGACTGCCAGGCCATACAGGTTGATATTACAACCGGTATTGGCACGATTGCCAAGGGTAGTGTGACGGTATATCCGAATCCATCAAACGGTCAGTTCATGGTAGAATTGAATGATATTGAGGGTTCGGTTCAGTTCAACGTGGTTGATGTAACAGGAAGAGGCATCTACACCGCTACGCGTCAATCGAACGGGTCACAGATCCGTCAGTCGTTCGATCTCAATGTAAGCAAAGGCACATACCTGTTGCAGATCCTTACTGCCAGTGGTACTGTCACCCACAGGATCGAAGTTCAATAAGTAGCTGAAACTAATGTTGTTGAAAGGTCCGACCAACTCTGGTCGGACCTTTCTTTTTGGCCGACATCCCGTTAAATGTCGCTTGGAGACAAATCTGATAGGTTAGCCAGCCAATATGGACGGAAGGAGCCTGATAATTGTCAATTATGTTGCGTGTCGAACATTCATTGTATACCTTGCGCAGTTCACGACTGAAACAAAATCAAACCATTAATTAATCTACACTTGATATGAAAACACGATTTACTTTTCTATCTGTGCTGCTGGCATTGTTGGTCAGTAGTACAGGTGTTTTCGCGCAATGCGAGAATACGTCCATGTACCCGGCCAGTGCGGTTACGGTAGATGGACAGAATGTGACGACCATCAGTGGCTGCAATTATGCAGGTGAATACGGTCAGATCACGGGCGTTTCTGCTGGACGCTCTTACGAGTTTGCCGCAGATAATGCGTCAACCTATGTTACAGTACGCGAAGGATCATCGGGAGGAACGGTTCTCATTAGCGGGGTAACCCCGGTAACTGCCGTTTCCGGTACTGGTGCTGACCTGTACGTACATTGGAACACCGATGCATCTTGCGGTACTGCCAGTAGCTGCTTGACCACCACGGTTCTGGATGTGACTCCTCCGTGCGACAATTCGGGTGCTGATGGTCAATATCCAAGTTCGGCAATCAGTATTGGTTCGGTAGGGGTTCAAACAACAATCGCTACTGATCAATATGCGGGTTCCGAGTATTCGGTCATTACAGGAATGACCTCTGGAAATTACTATGAGGTCACTCATGCCAATGGAGCTTACATTACCGTTCGTGATGGTGCAGTTGATGGAGCCGTTGTCGCTTCCGGTTACAGTCCGTTATATTTCACAGCTGCAAGCGCATCAAATGTCTATATTCATTGGACTGTAGATGACCTATGCGCTACGCTTGGATTAGGTGGTGGCACCTATACAACAACTATTACTGACCTTGGTCTTCCCCCTTGTCAAAACTCATCACAGTATCCGATTTCAGCCGTTACCCCAGACGCAGGTGGAGCGGTCACAACAATTTCTACAAATCAATATTATGGCTCAGAGTATTCTGTAATTACGGGTGTGCTGAATGGTCATGAATATGAATTCACACATTCAAATGGTGCTTATATCACGGTGAGGGTTGGTGCTGTTGATGGTGCACTTCTCGGAAACGGTTACTCCCCCTTGTCCGTTCAGACCACAGGCACTGATGATCTCTATGTACATTGGACGGTAGACGATGCATGTGCTACCGATGCCAGTGGTTCTTATACAACAACTGTTCAGGACATGGGCATCCCTCCATGCAACAACACAACAGCGAGTGGACAATACCCAGTCGGTTCTATAACTCCAGATGCAGGTGGGGCAGTTACCACTATTTCAACGGCACAATATCTGGGTTCAGAATATTCGGTCATTACGGGCATTCAATCAGGATATGATTACATTTTCACACATAGCAATGCTACAACCTTTATCACAGTAAGAGCTGGCGCAGTTGATGGAACGGTTCTCGGATCTGGAGTGTCACCACTTACGGTTACTGCAACATCTACCGATAACCTCTACGTTCATTGGAATGCGGACGAATTCTGTGCCGTTGATGCATCAGGATCTTATACCACTACAGTACAGGCGGTTGCGCCATGCACAGCAGATGCCGGAACGACTACGGCAGATGCAAGTACCGTATGCCTGAGCGGTGGAAGTGCCACCATTTCTGCAACTGCTGATGGAAATCAGGTGATTCCTTCAGGTTATCAGGCTATTGGGGTTCTTGCTGATGCTTCAGGTAACATTCTGGATGGGGGAACCTTATCATACACAGTTTACGCTGCCGGTGACTATTACATTCATATTGGAGTAGTGAACCCTGCTGATCTTACTACATATCAAACAGCCTCAACAGTTGCTGGGCTTTATGCTCTTACAATTGATGGTGGTGGTTCCCTTTGCGGTTCTATTGATCAAACAGGCACAATGATTACTGTTGATGAGCCAGCCATTGCTTCATTTACATCATCACAGGTTATGGGAACGTTACAAGTTGATTTCACAAATGCAAGCACAGGTACGGCCCCATTGACCTACGCATGGGATTTTGGAGATTCTAATGGCACATCAACAGACACAGACCCTTCTTACACTTATGGTGCGGATGGTTCGTTTGATGTGATGCTGACCGCCACCAATTCATGCGGTTCAGATGATACAACGATAACGGTTTCCGTATTGCCGGTTCCTACGCCATGTACTTCATCTGCCAATACTTGGGTCGATTTGAACACGGCTGGAGGAGCACCATGCTTCGATGGGTCGCAGTGTATTGTAACGGATCCTGGCTACTCGGGTATCGGTGTCTTTGGCTCTGAAACGTATTTACTGTCCAATGTACAGGCCGGATACGATTACGTGTTTGACATGTGTTCTGGCTTCGGTGCCGGTGCATGGATTCCAGAAATAACGATCGTGGCTGCTGACGGAACCACTATTGATGCTTGGAACGGTGGATATGCTACAGGTTCTTCGCTTACGTTCAACGATCAGTGTTCGTTGGAATGGACGGCTTCTCAAAGTGGTACTTACTACATCGTGATCAACGAGTTGGGAACTGCGGCAGGAGACGCACCATCTCAAACTGATTGTGGCACGTCTTTGCAAGTGGATAACGGAAATCCAACTGTTACTTGTGGTACCAATCCTTACACCTGTCCTCCACCACCAGCAAATGATGAGTGTTCTGGTGCAATTGCGTTGACGGTAAATCAGACCTGCGTAGCTACCGCTGGGGATGTAACATCTGCCACGGAATCCATGACCGGTTGTGCAGGAACTGCAAATGAAGATGTTTGGTACAGTTTCCAAGCTACTGGGCCTGAGGCTACGGTAGAGGTGACTGGAGCTACTGGCTTCGATGCTGTACTTGAAATATTCTCAGGTTCATGTGGCTCGCTTACAAGCATGCAGTGCGTTGACAATACTGGAGATGCTGGAACAGAGTCTTACGATCTTACAGGTCTGACCACTGGAATGACCTACTATGTTCGTACGTACGAGTATTATTCAGGCACACCAGCTGCCACCGGATTCGATATCTGCGTACACGCAATGACCATCGGTATTGAAAATGCGTTGGAAAACGGTCTTTCCGTTTATCCGAACCCATCAAATGGTCAGTTCATCGTAGAGGTTAGCGGTATTGAAGCGGATGCTCAGATCATTGTGAACGATCTTGCTGGACGTCAGGTTTACAGCGAAGGCGTGGTAATGAACAAGGCTTTCCGTAAGGAAATGAACTTGGATGTTGCCAGCGGTACGTATCTGCTTCAGATCGTCACGGTAGATGGTACGGTCACTCGAAAAATTCAGGTGAACTAACTTGAAGTTGTATTTGAAGAGAAGGGTCCCGGCAATTGTCGGGACTCTTTTTTTATGTCTATTTTTAAACGCTATTTAACGAGAACAGAATGAAACAGATCACTTTAGTATTGGCATTGGCGATGGCTGTGTTCGCTTCAACAGAAGCTGTTGGGCAGAATAAGGCAGCCTCTCAAACAAAAGTGGAGTCAACAAGAACTCCGGAGAATGTGAAAAAAGAGGCAGATGCTCTGAAGGCTCGAATCGATCAATATGTGGAGAAGATCGAAGCGAACAAGAACAATCCGAAGGTGGATTATTCTGCTGAGCAGGAACGCATCAAGGAAATGAAAGCCCATTACGAAGCCGTAAAGTCTGAGTGGGAAAAACTTACCGGCCAGAAATGGAAGGAAGAAAAAGAATGACATGAAGAAGTAATCTCTTCAGGTAAACAATAAAAAAGGAGCCGAACGGCTCCTTTTTTATGCTTCAACAGTTGGGCGTTCCACCCAGTCACCGTGTTCTTTTATCAGATTCTCCAAGGCCTCCAAAGCCTCTTCCGAAGGAATGTTCCTTCGAACTACTTCTTGCCCTTTGTACAGCGTGATCTTGCCTTTTCCAGTTCCAACATAACCATAATCAGCATCTGCCATTTCTCCCGGGCCGTTTACAATACAACCCATGATGCCGATCTTAACTCCTTTGAGGTGGTCGGTTCGGTTGCGGATCTTGGCGGTTGTTTCCTGAAGGTCGAAAAGCGTTCTGCCGCAGCTTGGACATGAAATGTATTCCGTTTTTGAGGTGCGCGCCCTTGCTGCCTGAAGAATGCCAAAGGAAGTTGAGTTCAATGTTCTGTTCGGAATCAGACCGTTGGTGATCCAGCAGCCGTCTCCCAACCCATCTATCAACAACCCGCCAAGATCGGTTGCAGCGTAAAGCTGGAAGGCATTCTCATCCACCGAATAATCGGTTTTTACGATCACGGGCGTTTCAATTCCATGTTCCATGAGTTTGGCAATTCCTCTTCGAAGTTCCTGCATCGGGTTGCTCTGAGAGCTGGTAAGGACCAATACAGCAGTGGAATCGCCTTTCAGTTTTGATAGGAACTCATCATCCAGATCCGACAGTTGCACGCTGATAAAATTCAGCACATCCGAATGCTCGTTAGCATCTAAATAAACTTGGCTTTCAAAAAGCGGATAATGACGCTCCTTGTTTGCATTCCAATGATCTGCATGTTGGATGATTCCTAAAGTTCCTGGAATCTCGAACGCAAGTTTCTTGTTCCCAATGAAAAGAAAATCGCACGCAAGGTCGCTCAGATTCCACTTATCCGATTCTACCGAATAATGGTAGCCGAACGCAAAAAGATTGGCTGGCAGGATCTCTTCTTTGGCTGAAAGGTCCGCGATCACTCTCGGGACGTTTTCCCCGCCAATGTTCAACACGTTGGAGTTAGCACGCTTTGCGTGTTGAAATGGATCGATCGGGTACTCCGAATACGGTTCTATTTCGGAAGTTGATACACGTTTTTCGTAACGCGCCACCAATTGCTGCGCAACAGGAATTTCAAATTCAGGGTCTTCGGTGAGTGATACTCTGATCGTATCGCCCAATCCATCTTCAAGCAAGGTTCCGATTCCTACAGCCGATTTGATGCGACCATCTTCACCCTCGCCAGCCTCGGTCACGCCCAAATGCAATGGGTAATCCATGCCATTTTCCATCATGGTTGCCACCAGCAAACGGTAGGCCTGCACCATCACCTGCGTGTTGCTTGCCTTCATGGAAAGCACAATATTGTGGAAATCGAATTCGCGGCAGATGCGAAGGAATTCCATGGCCGATTCCACCATTCCGAGAGGCGTATCGCCATAACGGCTGAGGATCCGATCGGAAAGAGAACCATGGTTGGTTCCGATCCGCATGGCCGTTCCGTGCTTCTTGCAGAGTTCCACCAACGGAATGAACCGTTCGCGGATTCGATTCAGTTCAGCTTGGTACGATTTATCTGTGTATTCGATCGTCTCAAACTTCTTCTTGTCCGCGTAATTCCCTGGATTGACACGAACCTTTTCTACGATCGTTGCAGCGATCTCAGCCGCGTTCGGAGTAAAGTGAATATCTGCACAGATGGGTGTGTCGTAACCTCGCTTTCTGAGCTCTGCTTTGATGTTTGCCAGATTCTCCGCCTCTTTCAGGCTCGGAGCCGTGATTCGAACCAGTTCGCAACCAGCCTCGATCATACGGATGCTCTGGGCAACAGTCGCTTCCGTATCCATCGTGTCAGTTGTCGTCATCGACTGAACACGTATCGGGTTATCGCCACCGATTCCAAGGTTTCCGACCATCACTTCCCGCGTGCGGAAACGACTATAACTCGTTAGACTGTTGCAGTATTTCTGAGAGGCCATGGCCAGAATTTGCTGCAAAGTTAACCGATTGAACTGGGCTGGTGGCGAAGTTTCGGAATGATCAATGAGCGACCAAAAGGCGTTGGGTCAGAACGCCACCATCGTTGAGTTGTGCGTTCAGCAAGTAAACTCCGTTCGGGAGAGATGAGATGTCAAGGCGCGTTTGCCGCCCTGATCTTAGGACGCACTTCCCAAGCGCATCGAACATGGAAATTGATTGGATTTTGTTCAATGTCTCATTCTCAAATTGGACAACGGAGGTTGCTGGATTCGGATAAAAGAAGCGAAGCAGATGTTTCGAGTTCTCCTCAATTCCATTCGGTTCAATCAGCGTGATAACGGTCTCATACGGGTTTGTAACCACTTGCGGAGGGTCGGTTCCATTTCCAATGCGTGGCCAAACCACCACCACATTGTCTCCGATGCTGAGGTTATTATCTGTTGAGAACCGGTGCGTGACCTGCAATTGATTCGGGTTGTTCGGGCTCAGAAATCCTTGGCTGATGGTGGAATCGGCATGATAGAAGTTCCCACCGTATTCGAATTCAACGTAAATGGTTCCTTGGTAGAAAAGTGGGGTGCCGCTCATCGACACCATCATGTAAAAGGTCACCGTAGTTCCGTCTTCGATGGAATCGGGCAGAGCAACAATGCTGTCAATTTCAAGCACATACGTGGTCTGCGCCTTTATGGCTGTGGTCGAAAGGCCAATCCCCAGACAGATCACCAGCATTCTCAGAATATGCTTCATCTCCAACATCATTTACCCAAATGTAATTTGTTGTTTGTACAAATGCTTTTATAATTTCAATTTTTCTTACGCGCTCAAATGGATGTTCTCAATCAAATGATCCTTGGTCTCAGTAAAGAGGAGATTCGCTATTACAAGATCTATTCTTCTCGAATTTCCAGTAATCAACCACGTAAGGACCTTGATCTTTTCGACATTATACGTAAAGAACGGGAGGACTTTGATGAGGATGCCGCAGCATTGAAGCTTTATCCTGATGGGAATAAAAACGCCTACTACCGTTTGAAGAACAGGTTGAAATCTGAACTCAGCAGGAGCTTGATGGTGCAGCATTTTGATGATGAGGACATGACGCAGGTGATCAATCTCTACAACTTGGCGCGCCACTACATTACTCGGAACAACTATTCGTTGGCGGAGCATTTTCTTTCCAAAGCGGAGAAACGGGCCTTGGCGCTGGAGAACTTGGAAGTGCTCGACCTCATCTACACGGAATTCATCCGATTGTCTCAGGAAATCATCAGCGTGAATCCTGAAACTTACATCTTCAAGCGGCAGGAAAACGAATTGCGGTTAAAATCGCTGCGGCAGATAGATGATATTCTGGCCACGGTGAAATACAAGCTCAAGATCACTCAGAATTTTTCGCCCATCGATAATCCTGTGGTGGACATGCTTCAGGAAACCGTGCAGCGGCTGACCGACAGTACCGAATTGAAAGGAAGTTCGGCTCTTCGGTTCAAGATCTATCAGGCGGTAAGCCAGATTCTGTTGCAGCAGCACGATTACGCCAACTTGGAGGATTATCTGCGTGTGACCTATTCAGAGTTTGAACGCGAGAAGCTTTTCACCAAGGCAAATCATCAGACTAAATTGCAGATGCTCACCTACATGGTGAATGCGCTGTTCAAGAACAATAAGACCACCGAGTCGTTGGAGTGGGCCGAGAAGTTGAAGGAGGCAATGGAACAGTACGATCGCCTGCATTACGACCGTTTCCTATTCTTCTACTACAATTCATTGGTCATCAATTATTCCAAGGTGGATATGGAGAAGGCTGTTTCCATTCTTCTTGAGCTGGAACACAACGAAAAGCTAAAGAAGACACCATTCTATATTGTTTTTGTTTATCTGAATCTGTCCATTTTCTATTTCGATCTGGGCAATTATCGAGAATCAATAAAGAGATTGAATCAACTCTATCACCACGAGAAATTTGAGAATACTGCCGAACCGCTCAAGTTCCGAATTGCCATTCTCGAAATTCTCATTCGGCTGGAATTGGGAGATACCGATTTCTTGGAATACCGCATGAAGCAGATCCGAAAGGACTTTCAGAATTTGTTGGAGAACGAGGAGAATATTCGCGAGGCCATGTTGCTCGATCTTATCTCAGACATGTTCCTGAAAGGCCGGTCATTGCGCAGCGAGGCAATGAAAGATCGAATCACACAGTTTACGAAAACTGCCACACCGCGAAGTGGCGATGCCGAACTGGTGAATTACAACGGTTGGTTGGAGCAGAAGTTGACCCCCTAAATCCCCCGAAGGGGGACTTCCTTCCCAGAGAAACATTGTCTGAGACTTAGCGTGTCGAGCGAGTAAATATTACCCTTGAAGTCGTGTTCTATTTCCCCCTTTGGGGGAGTTGGATGGAGCGTTAGAGCTCAAAGCTCTCCATGAACTTCGTGGTGTAATTCCCCTTGATGAAATTCTCATCATCCATCAATTTGCGATGGAACGGAATGGTGGTTTTTATGCCTTCGATCACGTATTCATCCAACGCTCTACGCATTTTGGCAATGGCCTCCTCACGCGTTTGCGCCACCGTGATCAGCTTGGCGATCATCGAGTCATAGTTCGGTGGAATGGTGTAGCCTGCATAGATGTGCGAATCGATACGGATTCCGTGGCCGCCTGGCGTGTTCAGGTTTTCAATCCTTCCAGGACTTGGTCGGAAACCCGCGTGCGGGTCTTCGGCATTGATACGACATTCGATTGCATGCATCTGTGGGAAGTAGTTCTTACCTGAAATAGGAATTCCCGCAGCCACTTTTATCTGCTCGCAGATAAGATCGTAGTTGATGACTTCTTCTGTGATCGGATGCTCCACCTGAATCCGCGTATTCATTTCCATGAAGTAGAAATCACGGTTCTTGTCAACCAAGAATTCGACTGTTCCAACGCCTTCGTAATTCACAGCAGACGCAGCTTTGATGGCAGCTTCGCCCATGCGGTCGCGAAGTTCATCCGTCATAAATGGCGAAGGTGTTTCCTCCATCAATTTCTGATGTCTTCGCTGAATGGAGCAGTCGCGCTCAGAAAGGTGACAGAAATTGCCGTGCTGATCGCCAACTATCTGAATCTCAATGTGTCGTGGGTCCTCGATGAATTTTTCCATGTACATGCCATCGTTGCCGAAGGCTGCTTTGGCTTCCTGACGGGCAGAATCCCACGCGTCTTCCAGTTCATCCTCATTCCAGATGACGCGCATTCCTTTACCACCGCCACCGGCCGTGGCTTTCATCATCACAGGATACTTGATCTTCTTGGCCACTTTCTTGGCCATGGCAAGATCTTCCAACAATCCTTCAGAACCCGGAATACACGGAACGCCTGCCTTGATCATGGTCGTTTTGGCCGAAGCCTTATCGCCCATGGAGTCGATCATTTCCGGTGAAGCACCGATGAATTTGATGCCGTGTTCCTGACAGATCTTGGAGAACGTAGCATTCTCAGAAAGGAATCCATAACCAGGGTGAATCGCATCTGCATTCGTGATCTCGGCAGCAGAAATAATGCTTGGAATGTTCAGGTAGCTTTTCGGGCTTGGTGCCGGACCGATACAGACAGCCTCATCCGCAAAGCGAACATGTAGGCTGTCCTTGTCGGCAGTTGAGTAAACCGCCACGGTTTGGATGTTCATTTCCTTGCACGTACGGATGACGCGCAAAGCAATCTCGCCTCGGTTGGCTATCAGAATTTTTTTGAACACAACAAAAGGGTTGAGTTAAACTTAGTGCGGTTCGATGAGGAACAACGGCTGATCGTATTCAACTGGACTTGAATCGTCCGCCAACACCTTCACGATCTTACCGCTTACCTCAGCCTCGATCTCATTAAAGAGCTTCATGGCTTCGATGATGCAGATCACATCTCCTTTCTTCACCTCATCACCAACACCCACAAAAGGTGGTTTTTCGGGCGATGGCGAACGGTAGAACGTACCGATCATCGGTGATTTCACCTCTTGGTAATTGCCGTTGTCCTTTGGTTCTTCGGCCTTGGCTGGAGCAGCTTCTGCCGCAGGCTGCGCTACCGCTTGAACCACAGGTTGCGCCTGTACTGCTGGTTGAGCAACGGCCTGTACCAATTGAACTTCAGGTTGTCCGTTTCCGCCTCGTTTATAAGGTGGAGTTTTGATGCTGATCTTGAATCCTTTTGATTCAATTTCCACTTCGCTGACCCCTGATTTGGCAACGAATTTTATAAGCTCTTGGATCTCTTTGATCTCCATAATTTCCCTTCGATTTGGTGGTTAAAGGTATAAAAATCTATATCCGTCAATTGTTGGATGGACTACCATTATAGGCCCATTTCAGGTAGAGTGCGCCCCACGTGAAACCGCCTCCGAATGCACTCAGAATGAGGTTGTCTCCTTTCTTCAGTTTCGATTCCCATTCGTGCAGACACAGCGGAATGGTTCCGTTGGTCGTGTTACCGTAACGCATAATGTTCAGCATCACTTTTTCCTCATCCAAACCCAAGCGAGAGGCCGTTGCATCGATGATGCGTTTGTTGGCCTGATGAGGAACCAGGTAAGCAATGTCCTCAGCCGTAAGGTGATTGCGCTGCATGATCTCTTCGGAGACATCAGCCATTTTGGTTACTGCGAATTTGAACACGGCAGCACCTTCCTGATAGACGTAATGCTCGCGTGCATCAACCGTTTCATGCGAAGCGGGTCGCATTGAACCGCCTGCTTTTTGGTGCAAATGGACCACGCCAGAACCATCAACATGAAGTTCATGGTCAATGAGACCATTTCCTTCCGTGTTCGGTTCCATGAGAACTGCGCCTGCCGCATCTCCGAAAATGATACATGTTTGGCGGTCGGTGTAATCGATAATGGACGACATCTTATCTGCTCCGATCACGATTACTTTCTTATACCGGCCACTTTCAATGAACATGGAAGCCGTGGTAAGCGCATAAATGAATCCTGAACAGGCCGCATTCAGGTCATAGCTGAAGGCATTGGTCATTCCACATTTATCCGAAATGATGTTGGCTGTGGCCGGAAATTGCATGTCTGGCGTTACCGTGGCGCAAATGACCAGATCGATGTCAGCTGGGTCAGTATTCGTTTTTTCCAGCAGACCTTTAACTGCTGGAATGGCCATTTGAGATGTTCCTTGGTCTTTTCCTTTCAGGATGCGTCTTTCCTGAATTCCCGTTCTGGTCTGGATCCACTCATCGTTGGTATCCACCATTTTTTCCAGTTCCGCGTTGGTTAGCCGGTATTCCGGAACCCACGTGTTTATGCCTGTTATGGCTGCTCTGGTTTTCGTCATTCCAATGGTTTTTCCCTCCCCTCAGAGGCGGCCAATAAACCGCCTCAAAACAAAAATTGCGGCTAAGTTAGCCGCAATCCTATCATTCACAAATCCGTGTTTAGCGGATGTGTCATTCCTTTTCCATTACCACTTTACCCTTGTAGTAAAGCTTTCCTTCGTACCAATGGGCACGGTGATAGATGTGAGGTTCGCCAGTTGTAGGGCATACCGCAATTGTCGGAGCCTCAGTCTTGTAATGCGTACGCCTTTTGTCTCTACGCTGCTTGGATATTTTTCGTTTAGGATGCGCCATGGTGCTCTACTTAAATCGTATTAGTCTTTCAGTTGATCTTTGATCTCATTCAATTTCGCCCACAAGGGGTTGTTTTTCTCTTGTTCCGAACGGGAAGCATCCAACTTCGCCAATACATCCTGATCACAAATGGTCAGGTCATCGGCCTCCTCACATGGCACTTTCCGCAACGGGATGTTCAGCCCGATAAACTCGTAGATCAATTGCGTAACGTCCAGTTCAAAATCACCGCGTGGAATCATCAGAAGATTGTCATCCAGCTCTTCGTAATCATCACCGAACTTCACAAAGACCGTGTGTTCACCCTCCGAGTGTTGTTGATATTCCACCGAGCAGCGGTCGCAATTTTCAGCAACCCAACCGTTCAATTGGAAGTTCAGAACGAGCATGGAAGATTTCTTTTCCAGTTCGATCTTTACATCAACAGCCCCTTTTCTAATAGGAGAGTAATCGAGTTTTTCAAAGAACGAGTCGTCAACTACGAAATCGAAGTCGTGTTTTCCAAGCTTAAGGCCCGAAAACTGAACCGCGAATGCACTTGACTTTCCCATGTTTCAGAACGAGGGCTGCAAAGGTAAATAATTATTCGATGCTGCAATACCTCGTTTTAATCGGGTGTTGGACTGCTTGTCAACGTTGTCGTGTACTCGGTCTTTAAACCTTCAATGTATATTTGTAGTAATAGTTTGCTATGAGTTCAGTTCCAAACAATATCAATCTGAATAACCATCAGCTTGAAATACTCAAGTTGTTCTCGCGCGAGATGGACGAGAAGGATTTCATTGCCATCAAGCGGCTCATTGTGGCTTACTTGGGAAGTAAGGTCACCGACATGGCAGATAAGGTTTGGGAAAAGGACAACTGGTCTGATGATAGGGTTGAAGAGCTCTTGAACAGCTACGAAAGAAGCTCAAAAAAGAAGAAATGACGCAAGATGAAAGTGGTCTTAGATACCAATGTTCTGCTTGTATCGTTTTCCACAAGATCTAAGTACCGACCAATATTCGATAGTTTTCTGAAGGAGGAGATCATACTGTGTGTTTCTACAGATATTCTTCTGGAGTATGAGGAAGTAATTGGTAGACACATGGGGCGGAAGTTGGCAACCGATGTCATGCTGCTGATCGAGAATGCTCTAAATGTGGAATGGATAACCAACTACTACAAATGGGACTTGATCGATGCCGATCCTGACGACAATAAGTTTGTTGATTGTGCCATTGCGTGCAACGCGAAGTGCCTTGTAAGCAACGATAGGCATTTTGCGAGTCTCAAGGAACTTGACTTTCCGAAGGTTGAGGTGGTTGCTGCGGATCAATTTTTGGAATTGCTCGCAGATTAGGGTCAGCTTTCCTTTTGCTTCGATTATTCCCGAGGCTTTTTCCCGCCTCTTTTACCTTCAGAACGGCCTCTTGCACCACTTTCTAAGCGATGCTCTGTCTGAGGTTGAAGCACATTTTCGGTGTATTCTGCGTAGCGTTCGCGTTCGCGGAAAAGGTCGATTCCAAGAAAAATGGCGTCTCGGAACGACTGCTCACTTGCAATGCCTTTTCCGGCAATATCGAAACCCGTTCCGTGATCGGGTGAAACGCGCACCGCAGGCAGACCAGCGGTGTAGTTCACACCTTGATCGAAATTCAATGTTTTGAACGGAATAAGGCCTTGGTCGTGGTACATGGCGAGCACCACATCAAACTGGTTGTAGGCGCCAGAACCGAAAAAGCCATCGGCCGCAAACGGTCCGAAAACCAGAATTCCGTCTTCCTTCGCCTTCTTAATGGCAGGAGCGATTATCTGTTGTTCTTCGGTTCCAAGAATTCCGCCATCGCCATTGTGCGGATTCAATCCCAAAACGGCAATTTTCGGTTTACGGATTCCGAAATCCTGTGGCATGGTTCTGTCCAAAAAACGAATCTTCTTGATAATACTTTCGAACGAAAGCTGTTTGCCAACTTCCGAAAGCGGTAAATGCCCCGTCATAAAGGTCACTTTCAGATTTTCGCTCACCATCAGCATGGCAAATTCTTCCGCTCCGAATTCGTTTGCCAAGTATTCTGTGTGTCCAGGAAATTTGAATTCCTCGGATTGAATGTTCTGTTTATCGATCGGTGCCGTAACCAACACATCGATCTTACCCGCTTTCAGATCGGCCGTGGCGGCCTGTAGCGATTTCAATGCGTATTCGCCACTTGCTTTTGTAGGTGTTCCGAGGTTGAGTTCCACATCCTCGTTCCAAACATTCAGAACGTTGGCGCGCTTTGGGTTCGCATCTTCTACGTTTCGGATTTCCTCAAAGCTGAAATCCTTCACATCCAACTCCTTTCGGTATGCCGAAGAAACCTTTTTGGAAGCATATAGGATAGGTGTGCACAGTTCGAAAAGGCGGTTGTCCAAACAGGTTTTGATCACCACTTCCAACCCGATTCCGTTCAGATCGCCACATGAAATTCCAACCCGTATCCTGTCCTGTTCTCTGCTCATCGCAATGCTTGTTTCCGAACCCAGTTCGATGCGAAGGGAAAGCCCCTTTCAATTCGTAAATTCGTGGCCGCTAAAGTACCAACTTTAACACAGGTATTATCGTCTTGTTCGCACCGAACACTATCGGATAAATCGGTGTTTAACGAGTAGCAAAATGGATTGCACTACCCTTTTAGATAAAGCCCTACGGGCTGAATTCCTTTCGGCAGAAGAAGGTCAGTTCCTGTTTGAAAATGCCGGTCTGGCCGACCTAATGTTCGTTGGCAATGAGCTCCGCAAAACCAAGCGGAACGATGGTAAAGTAACGTGGATCATCGATCGCAATATGAACACGACCAACGTGTGTATTGCCAATTGCAAGTTCTGCAACTTTTACCGAATTCCTGGTCATGCAGAGAGCTACGTAACGGACATCGAAACCTACAAGCGAAAAATTGAGGAGACGTTCCGTTATGGAGGAGAGCAGCTTCTGCTCCAAGGCGGACATCACCCAGAATTGGGATTGAAATTCTATGCGGATCTGTTCCGTGAGTTGAAATCGCTCTATCCGAATTTGAAGTTGCATGCGCTCGGTCCGCCAGAGATCGCACACATTTCCAAATTGGAAGGAATGACCCATACGGAAGTTCTAACTGAGTTGAAAGCCGCTGGTCTGGACAGCCTTCCAGGCGCAGGTGCTGAGATTCTGAACGACCGTGTCCGCAGACTCATCTCCAAAGGAAAATGTACGGGAAGAGAGTGGTTGGATGTAGCGCGTGCTTCGCATCAGCTGAATATTACAGGTTCTGCAACCATGATGTTCGGACACATTGAAACATTGGAAGAGCGTTTTGAACATTTGGTGTGGTTACGCGAGGTGCAATCCGAAAAACCAGCTGATGCTAAAGGGTTCATTGCATTCATTCCTTGGCCGTTTCAAGATGACGGAACGCTGCTTCGGAGAGTAAAAGGAATCCGTAATTCATGTACTGCCGATGAATACATCCGCATGATCGCTATTTCGCGCATCATGCTTCCGAACATCGACAACATTCAGGCTTCCTGGCTAACTGTCGGAAAGCAAACAGCACAAATGTGTCTGCATGCAGGAGCCAACGATTTTGGATCCATTATGATCGAGGAGAATGTGGTTTCGGCCGCTGGCGCTCCGCATCGCTTTACAGCAGATGCCATTCAGGAGGCTATCCGCGAAGCAGGTTTTGAACCGCAGTTACGCAACCAACAATACGAGTATCGCGTCTTGCCAGAGAAAATGGAGCAACAAGTGATCGACTACTGACAACAATAAACAGCTACCTTTATTAGTTCTGAACTGATCGGAAACATTCCATGAAAAAACTTCTCTCCATCCTGCTGTTGGGTCTTGTGTCGTTCGCGGCCAAGGCTACGCACAATCGTGCGGGAGAGATTCAGATAGAGTACCTCGGTAATAATAAAATCCGTGCTACGGTCACCACTTACACGGTTCCTGACAGCCCTGCTGACAGGCCATTCTTAGAGGTGAATTGGGGAGATGGGAATATCGATACAGTTTACCGCTCCAATGGAAACGGGGATGGTGTGGTCATCCAACCGGGAGTGAAAAAGAACATCTACAGCTCCACGCATACTTACGCAAGTGGTCCTCAGAGCGGCTACACGGTGAGTATGGAAGACCCGAACAGAAATGCTGGAATCTTGAACATTCCGAACTCGGTGAATGTGCCATTCTTCATTAAAACACATGTGGTGTTCGGGGGTTTTTTGGGGGAAAATAGTACGCCCTTTCTGCTGAACCCACCTATCGACCGCGCCTGCGTGAATAGGGTTTACGAGCACAATCCTGGAGCTTATGATCCTGATGGAGATAGTTTGAGTTATGAATTGGTGGTCTGTGCCGGTGAGTTCGGTGATCCGATCGTTGGTTACACGTTTCCTCCGGGAGTTTCTATCGATCCAATAGGCGGAACCTTGACGTGGGCGGTACCTACGGAACAAGGTGAGTTCAACTTCGCCATAAGGATCAATGAGTGGAGGAGACAGGCCGATGGAACCTACTTCCCGATCGGTTATACCATTCGAGACATGCAGGTAACGGTCGTTCCATGCGACAATAATCCTCCGGTGGTTGAGGCCATTGACGAGATCTGTGTGGAGGCGGGAGATACGCTCGAATTTCTTGTGAAAGGGTGGGATCCTGACGGAGATCCGGTAACGCTTACCGGAACTGGAGGTCCGTTGGAGCAAACGGTCAGTCCGGCCACATTCCAACAGCCGGTTTCGGCACAGGATACGGCAAAAAGTACGTTCCGTTGGCGTACCGATTGCGACCACGTGCAGATTCAGCCTTATACCATGTCGTTCCGAGTGGTGGATGATCCACCGGGAAATGACCAGCCTTTGTCTGCTTATCATACTACATACATCACAGTTGTTGGTCCTGCGCCTCAAAATCCTCAGGCCGATCCGCAAGGAAATTCCATTCAGTTGAATTGGGATCAGAGTGTCTGTGGGCAGGTGATCGGTTACAAGATCTATCGAAGGGTTGAGCAGTACGGTTATCAGCACGATACGTGCGAGGTTGGTGTTCCGGGCTATACAGGCTATCATTATATCGGCTCTACAAGCGGACTGACCTCTACATCTTATCTGGATGACAATAACGGGGCTGGTCTGACGATGGGAATTACCTATTGCTATATGGTTGTGGCGTGTTTCCCAGATGGTGCGGAGGGTTACGCTTCCGAGGAATTCTGTACTGAGCTGAGACGGGATCTTCCGATCATTACCAATGTCAGCGTGCGTACCACGGATGTTTCTCAGGGCTCGATGTATGTGGCCTGGAGCAAGCCTACGGAGTTGGACACGGTTCAGATTCCCGGTCCGTACGAGTACCGCGTGTGGCGTTCAGACATTACCGATTCGGTCAATTTCCAAACGGTTGGAACAAACTTCGGACTGAACGACACCATTTTCATCGACACCTTGATGAACACACAGGAACTGGAGTTCTACTACAAGATCGAACTTTACAATGCAGAGTCCGGAAATGAATTCACCGTAGGGAAATCCGACCGTGCATCTTCGGTTTTCATTGTGGCCATTGGCACAGACAATCAAATTCAATTGGTGTGGCACGAAACGGTTCCATGGCTTAATGATACGTTTGAGGTTTACCGTAAACAGCCCGATCTGACGTTCGCATACATTGGCGAAACCACGCAGCACACATATCTCGACACAGGCCTGGCAAATGGAATCGAAAGGTGCTATCGAATCAAGAGTATCGGTCATTATTCGGTAGATGGATTGATCTATCCGATTGAGAACTGGTCGCAGGAAAGTTGTGCCACTCCGATCGATTCCATTCCGCCATGTAAACAGGAGCTGACGGTAAGTTCAGATTGCGATCAGCTCAAGAACAGCCTTACTTGGGAACAATCGCCAAGTTGTGCCAACGATATCGTGGAATATCAGGTGCTTTACACGCCAACCTATGGCGGAAACCTTGAGGTTATCGCCACGCATGAATTCCCTTGGAACGACTTCTCTCACGGACCGCTTGACTACACCATGGCCGGTTGCTATGCCATTGCAGCAATCGATTCGTTCGATAATAAGAGCATTTCCGATACTTTCTGCATCGATGAATGTTCGAAGTATCAATTGCCGAATGTGTTCACTCCTGGAGATGATTCATACAACGATATTTTCGGTCCGTTCCCGTATGCGTTTGTGGAGAGTATCGACCTGAAGATCTACAACCGATGGGGCTTGAAGATCTTTGAAACCACCGACCCGAAGATTCTTTGGGATGGAACAAATAAGACCACAAAGCAGCCTGTGCCAGATGGCGTTTACTATTATATATGTACGGTGAACGAGATCCGATTGCAGGGCGTGGTGCCGCGAGAGATCAACGGCTACATCGAACTGCTGCGGACATCTAACCCAAGTCCCAACTGATGTTTACGGGAATTATTGAAACATTGGGAAGACTGGAAAGGCGAGAGGAAGATGGAACCAACATTCATTTCACTTTGAGCAGTCCGATAACCCACGAACTGAAGATCGATCAGAGTGTGGCGCACAATGGCGTATGTCTCACTGTTGTCGAATTGGCCGGAAGTGATTCCTACGTGGTAACGGCCATCGATGAGACGCTGAAACGGACCAATCTCGGAGCGTTGGAAATCGGTAGCGAGGTCAATCTGGAACGTTGCATGTCTGCCAATGGTCGGTTTGATGGACACATCGTTCAAGGTCATGTAGACCAGTTGGGCGAAGTTGTCTCGATTGCCGAACAGGATGGAAGTCACGTGTTTACATTTCGTCACGAGAAGGGAGAAAACTTCACCGTTGATAAAGGCTCCATCACCATAAATGGCGTTAGCCTTACTGCGTTCGATACCTCCGATACGGGATTTTCTGTGGCCATCATTCCCTACACGTTTGAACACACCAACTTCAGGAACCTGAAAGTAGGCGACAAGGTGAACTTGGAATTCGACATCATCGGCAAGTATGTTGCCCGAATGATGAGCAGAAGCTGATCAGAATATTTTCTCGGCAACGGCCTTTGTGGCCGCAGAAGTTCCCATGGTATAGAAGTGCAGGCACGGAACTCCGGCCTCCATCAATTCCTTGCTTTGCGCAATGCACCATTCGGTACCGACCTGCGCGGCAGATTCATTGTCCTTGCATTTCTCAACCTCATCAAACAGGTCCGCAGGAATATCGATATGAAATAGGCTTGGCAGAATAGTGGCCTGCTTAATGGTGGTCAACGGCTTCAGCCCTGGAATGATCGGAACCGTGATACCGGCAGCACGGCAATCATCCACAAATCGGAAAAAGGCCTTATTGTCGAAGAACATCTGCGTAACGATGTACTCGGCTCCCGCATCCACTTTTTTCTTCAGGTAACGAAGGTCGGTCTGGCGGTTAGGTGCTTTCAGATGTTTTTCAGGATATCCTGCAACACCGATACAGAAATCGGTCTTCTCCACATTCCTCAGGTCCTCGTCCAGATAAATACCGTTGTTCAGGTTCACCACTTGCTCCACCAGCTCGCTTGCGTAAGCGTGTCCCTCTGGTTCGGGAACGAAATTCGGTTCGGTCTTAATGGAATCTCCCTGAAGGGCCAACACGTTATCAATGCCCAGGAAACTCAGGTCGATCAAGGCGTTCTCGGTTTCCTCTTTCGTGAAACCGCCACAGATGATGTGTGGCACTGCATCAATGCCGAATTTGTTCATGATGGCCGCACAGATACCTACCGTACCCGGTCGTTTCTTGATGCTGACCTTCTCCAAAAAGCCACCTTCACGTTTTTTGTAGACATATTCCTCGCGGTGATATGTCACATCAACGAATGAGGGCTTGAAATCCAGCAACGGCTCAATTCCGTTGAAGAGCGAATTGATACTCTTTCCTCTCAAAGGAGGAAGTATCTCAATGGAAAACAGGGTTTTTTCAGCCCTGTTAAGGTGTTCGATGACTTTCATAGCAGGCCGCGAATTTACGACCCATGAATCAATTGAATGTAACCGACCTCAGCTTCGTAGCCGGGACGCGTCAGCACGTAATAGTAAACACCATCGTTTGCGCCAGAGCCATCCCATGGGTGCAAGTGGTAGTCGTCCATATCATAACGCTTACGTCCCCAACGGTCAAAGATCTTCACATTATTTCCAGGATGAAGCTCCAACGCCACAATATTGAAATAGCGGTTGGCCGGAATGGTCGATTCTGGATTGAAAACGTTCGGTAGGTTGAGATTGCAGTCCAATACTTGGTAAACGATCTCTGCCTCACCTGTTCCGCAGAAGTTACTCATGCTTGCAGAAACATGGAAGAGCGTGTCCATCGGATTGAATGCCATTGAATCAGAACCAGCGATCACCAACGTGTCTGCCGTAGAGGAGCTGTAAGGGTTCCATTCGAACGTATCGAAGAAA
Source organism: Flavobacteriales bacterium (assembly GCA_016124845.1). Lineage (NCBI taxonomy): Bacteria > Pseudomonadati > Bacteroidota > Flavobacteriia > Flavobacteriales > Flavobacteriales bacterium. Next base: position 17,419 of record WGMW01000012.1, on the reverse strand, counting down.
TCCGTGTTGGTCGTATACCAGATAGAAACCTGATCTTCTACACAGATTCTATTGGTATCGAGCATCAGGGTCACAGATGGAGCAGGGGCAAAGTTTACCTCCCATACACGCTGCATCATGCATTCATCATCTGTAAATGTAAATTGATAAGCACCCGGTTTGTCTACAGAAACCGTTGGCGAAGCATCTTGCTCATTTGGTGAGAACGTTGCAGTTCCGCCAGTAGGTCCTGTGTAAGACCAGCTTCCGCCAGAAGTAGTGAAAGAAGCAGAAAGATCGGCCTCATCCTGCAAGCAGACCTCCAGCGGTCCGGTTACCGAAAGCGTGTGTACCGTAATGGAGGCTGCACCGTTGGAAGTACCACAATCGTTAGTGACCGTTACTTGGATCCCTCCGCTTGCGGTCACCGAATCCAATTCAAGCACCTGCCCGGTAAATCCTCCCGGAGACCACAGATAGGTTGCGCCAATGCCTTCATTACCCGCGTCAAAAGTCAGATTCGTTCCCGGACAGATGGTCTGGTCCGTAAGGTTTATGGCTGCAGGTGTAGGATTGAAGTTGATGAACACAGAATCACTCTGTCCGCAGTAATCACTTGTGTAGATGAATTCATATTGACCATAATCAGAGACGCTGACGGTGGGTTGGTAGGCTGTGTTGCTCGGAGTGAAGGTGGCAGTTTCACCACTTGGACCTGAGTAGCTCCATTCCCCAAGAATTGCATAGTCTGCCGCAGAAAGTTGGTGCTGCGTGTCGCAAACCGAAGTGTCGGTGAATGAGGTAAGTGTTGGAACCGTGTTCAGGACAATGGTCGTATCGTAAGAACAGCCGTAATCGTCTGTTACATTAAATGTATAAGACGAATTACCCGGCACAGTTGGTTGAACCATGATGATCGTATCTCCTTGGTTGCTTACAATATTTGGATTGATACTCCACCAACCATCTGTAATGGCGGGTTCATAACTTACAGAGTTCGGGTCGATGCTTGGGTCGAATGTGATTCCCCACTGGCAGATCCAACCATCATCTCCCCCCCAGTTGTCAGCTACCGAAAGGCTCCAGTCACCATTGATCGGACAACCTATCAGGTTATCAAATGACTGCTCTGGAAGATATGTTCCCGCAGTAACTGCCCCGTTTGTCTGATTTGTAGCATATGTGTCCAGAAATGTTCCGTACTCATTTTGGGTGATACTGAAACAATACTCCCAGCATGTACCTTGGTTGGATCCTATACCTGGGATTCCAAGGTTTGTTCCAACAGGTCCGTTCACTGGGAACCCACCAGGTATAAAGCCAGGAGCTCCTGAATTCCCATTATAAGCGTTGAATATGGTAATACTGTCGTGAGCGCCTGGACATGTCAGCCACATTTCAAGATCACCGATCCAGCTATGCTCCATATCAATACAAACACTCACAATGTCTGATCCGGCTGAAATAGTGTCGCCAGGTTCAAAGCCGGTAATGTTGATGGTTGTAGTGTAAATATCTTCGATAGTTCCAGAACCATCGGGTAGTTGCAATGCATCTCCAAAAAGGCCACCATGAAGGAACTGACCTACTGTGGGGGCGACCCCAACCGTATCTGTGGTAGTTACTCCACCAAGTGCGGTGGCTGTTTCTCCCAAACAGATCGTATCTCCATCTACAAATCGCGTTTCTGCAAAACTTGGTATAGTGGAGACCTGTATTTTGGTTCGTGCATTTTCAAAACACCCAAGCGAATCAGTAATAAGCATGTCAACGAAATAACCTGCACGTTGATCTGGGATGAACATGATGCTGTCTCCGGTCATGGTCGGTTCACCGAAGATGTACCACTCAATAGTGCTGTTTTCCAATGTTTGGTTATAGCCGCTCCCACCGTTGGTCGGACTCATCGGAAATCCGGCCTCCGCAAAAAGTATCACTGTATCTCCCAAACAGATGTTGATGGATCCTGAAGAATCATTAGGGACAATGGGTGGAATCGCGGTGAACCACGGCTCGATCGGTTGGCATGGAAAGTTGCAATTGATGACCCCTTGAAATCCCTGACCTGTGGCAGAGCCATCGGTAACAAATTGAAAAGTGATGCAACCGGAAGTGTTGGAAAGCGTTGTGTTTCCTGTTGCTGCTCCGAATGGTGCTGACGTATTATTCAACGTGGCAATCAGAGGTGCATTGATGTCAGAACCATCATACACATACAATGTGTCGCTCGGATCAACGTCAAAATATCCTCCCTCTTCGGCTGAAAAAGAGAAATTGACCGCCATGCCAGTACCTGGGGTTACACAAACCGTAAATGTTTGATCGATATTGTTGCCGTAAGACCCGTTGTAGCCGTCAAGGAAAGTGTTCGATTCACCACAGGGGATTGTGGCACTCCCACCATCGCTGAAAGTGACCGTGATCGGTGATTGGGCAAATGCGGATGCACTCGAAAGAAAAATGAGTGCTGTAAAAAGTATCGGGTAAATTATCTTCTTCATCCTAATGTTCCTTCTCAATAGTGGTTGTGTCAATCTTTTTGAAGCCTTTTCATTCGGGCATTCAGTTTCTCTACCGAGAGTATCATGATGCCATAGCCGCTATTACCAAGTTTAAATGTCTGAACTGAATTCTCCTTAGGAGTCAGGCCAAGTGCCAAAGGATTGATGGCAGAAACATCCCCATCGAACTCCATCACTTCAATGTCGGATTGATCGGAATCCTTGGTGATCTGGAAAACCTCGAATCCTTCTTTAATGAAGAAATTCCAATAATCCACCTCATCTGCACTCATGGCCTTCAATTCCTTTTCCGAGAATTTTGCCAGCAGACGGCTGTCGAAATCCGTGTTCTGGGCTGTGGCCAGCGACCAGATAGAAGACATGACAACAACGGTTAGAACAAGTAGCGTATTTTTCATAGGTGTTTTTTCAGGCAGCGCAAAGGTAACATCTGCTTAATAATGACTTTGTATTTCAGGCGGCAGTTTTGTCCTTTGGAGGATTTTCTACCGAAACAAGGGTAATTCGAGTGATCGGAGTGCTTGACAGACAATTTAATTGTATTACCTTTGCCCGCGCTTTGAGGAATTAGACGGAGGGGACCAGCAGGTCCCTTTTTTAATGATGATAACGGAAAGTACGATTCGGAGCTTGGTTGAGGAGAAGTTGGAGGGAACCGACCTGTTCATCGTTTCGGTAAGAGTGATGCCGACCAACCGTATTCGGGTTTACATCGATTCGTTGGAAGGACTGGATGTTCGGGACTGTGTGAATGTGAGCCGACACATCGAGGGAAATTTGGACCGCGAGGTGGAAGATTACGAGTTGGAGGTCTCATCGCCAGGATTGACCGAGCCGTATCAGCATCCGTTGCAGTACAGGAAGAACGTGGGCAGAGAAGTGAAGGTCGCTACTACAGATGGAAGAAACCTCAAAGGGAAATTGACCGCGTTCGATGGCGAGAATATCACCATCGAACCCGAAAAGAAGAAAAAGAAAGAAGAAACGGGGCCGATAACGCTTCCGCTAAGTGAAATAAAAGAAGCCAAGACAGTAATATCGTTCAAATAACATGCAATGAACAGTTTAAATCTAATTGAGTCGTTTTCAGAATTCAAAGAATTCAAAAACATTGACAGGGTGACCATGATGAGCATCTTGGAAGATGTGTTCCGTTCGCTTTTGATCAAGCAGTACGGAACGGATGAGAACATCGATGTGATCATCAACGTTGATAAAGGTGACCTTGAGATCTGGCGTAACCGCGAGATCGTAGCCGATGAGGATCTGGAAGATGACGTTCTTCAGATTCCATTGTCGGAAGCGTTGAAGATCGAGGACGACTTTGAGGTCGGTGAAGAAGTTTCGGAGCAAGTGAAATTGGAAGATTTCGGACGTAGAGCCGTTCTGGCCATCCGTCAGAATCTTGCCTCTCGCATCATGGATCTTGAAAAGGACAACGTTTTCCGTAAATACAAGGACCGTGAAGGTGAGTTGATGACCGGTGAGGTCTATCAGATATGGAAGCGCGAGATTTTGATCTTGGATGATGAGGGAAATGAGTTGGTGCTGCCAAAAACAGAGCAGATCCCAAGCGATTACTTCAAAAAGGGAGACACCGTGAGAGCGGTGATCAAAGAGGTTGAAATGAGAAACAACAACCCAGCGGTCATCCTTTCAAGAACAGATCCACGTTTCTTGGAGCGTTTGTTCGAGAACGAAGTTCCAGAAGTGTTCGATGGTCTGATCACCATCAAGAAGATCGTTCGCGTTCCTGGCGAAAGAGCAAAAGTTGCTGTGGAATCTTACGATGACCGTATCGATCCAGTAGGAGCTTGTGTTGGTATGAAGGGTTCTCGGATTCACGGAATCGTTCGTGAGTTGCGTAACGAGAACATCGATGTGATCAACTACACCAACAATTCGCAACTGTTCATTCAGCGAGCACTGAGTCCTGCGAAAATTACGCGTATGGAATTGAACGATGCTGAGCACAAGGCAGATGTGTTCCTGAAACCCGATCAGGTCTCATTGGCCATCGGTAAAGGAGGTTTCAACATCCGTTTGGCTGGTCAGTTAACGGGTTATGAGATCGATGTGTACCGCGATTCTGATGTGGACGTGGAAGACGTTGACCTCGAAGAATTTGCAGATGAGATCGAAGGTTGGATCTTGGATGAACTCAAAGCCATCGGTTGCGATACGGCCAAGAGTGTGATCGAGATCGGCAAGGCCGAATTGGTCAAGCGTACCGACCTTGAAGAAGAGACCATCGATGATGTTCTCAAAATATTGAAAGAAGAATTTGCCGACTGATGAGGTAGCGGCAATGAATTGAATTAAACCCAACGAGCGTATATGTCAGAAGGAAAACAGAGAAGATTAGGTGCCGTGGCAACGGACCTCAACGTAGGAAAGGCTACCATCGTAGATTTTCTGAAAGGGAAGGGATTTGCTGATGTCAACTTCAACTCCAAGTTGGATGAGAACATGTACAACCTGCTTGTTGATGAGTTTGCCGCTGACCGAAAGCTCAAAATGGAGGCTGAGGCCAAGGCCGAACTTTTGCAAGCTCGCAAGGACGAGCGAATGGCCGCAGCCGAGGAAAAGGAAGAGGCCAAGCAGCAAGAGGTGATCAAAGCCGAAGGACACAAGGTGGAAGGTCCGAAGGTGATGGGTTCGCTCAAATTGGAAGACATCGATCCGGCCGCACGTAAAAAGAAACTCGAAGAGGAAAAAGCACAGAAGGCCCAGCAGGAAAAGGAAGCAGCAGAAGCTGCCGCCAAGGCAGCTGACGAAGCCAAAAAGCAGAAAGAAGCAGCCGAAGTAAAGGCTGCCGAAGAGGCGAAGAAGGCCGAGAAGGAAAAAGAAGAAGGCGAAGTGATCCGTGCCAAGGTTGAGAAATTGGCTGGAGCAAAAGTTCTCGGTAAGATGGAACTTCCAGTTGAGAAACCGCGCGAGAAGAAACCTGTTGCCACATCCAACGATTCTGCCGACAAGAAACGTAAGCGTAAGCGTGTAAGACGTCCGGTTTCCGGAGAAGAAGGAGGCCAGCAAGGCGGCCGTGGCGGCAGAGAGAAGAAGCAGGAGCTTTCGGATGAAGAGATCCAAAAGCAGATCAAGGAAACACTTGCCCGTCTGAGTTCAGGAAGCACCAAATCGAAGGGGGCCAAATACCGAAGAGAGAAACGTCAGGCGTACCAAGAAAGAGCGCAGGAAGAAGAGCAACAGCTCGAACGCGAAAAGAAGGTGCTGAAGGTCACCGAGTTCGTAACCGCGAACGAATTGGCCAAGATGATGGACGTTCCCGTAAACGAGATCATTGCAGCATGCATGAGCCTCGGATTGTTCGTTTCCATCAACCAGCGATTGGATGCGGAAACGCTCAGCATTGTGGCTGAAGAGTTCGGTCACGAAGTGAATTTCGTGAGTGCCGATGTGCAGGATTCCATCATGGAAGAGGAGGACGATCCAGAAAAGATGACGGAGCGTCCACCGATCGTTACCATCATGGGTCACGTTGACCACGGTAAGACATCGTTGCTCGACTACATCCGAGATGCAAACGTAATTGCCGGTGAGGCTGGAGGCATTACCCAGCACATCGGAGCCTATAATGTGGAGTTGGAAGACGGTCGTAAGATCTCCTTCCTCGATACTCCCGGTCACGAAGCGTTTACCGCCATGCGTGCCCGAGGTGCGCAGGTAACGGACGTGGTGATCATCGTGGTAGCTGCGGATGATTCGGTGATGCCGCAGACCAAGGAGGCGATCAACCACGCGCAAGCGGCAGGTGTGCCGATGATCTTCGCCATCAACAAGATCGATAAGCCGAATGCCAACCCTGATAAGATCAAGGAGGAATTGGCCAACATGAACATTCTTGTAGAAGATTGGGGAGGTAAATACCAATGTGAGGAGATCTCGGCCAAATCAGGGCAGGGAGTTGATTCCTTGCTTGATAAGGTGTTGCTTGAAGCAGAGATTCTTGAGCTGAAAGCCGATCCAACGAAACGTGCCGTTGGTACCATCATCGAATCTGAGTTGGACAAAGGGCGTGGATACGTTTCTACCGTTCTCGTTCAGTCAGGAACGCTTCGCATTGGCGATGTCATCCTTGCGGGAAGTTACAGCGGTAGGGTGAAAGCCATTTACAACGAGCGGAATCAACCGATGAAGGAAGCAGGCCCTTCCATGCCAGCGCAGGTGCTGGGTCTGGATGGCGCGCCATCTTCGGGAGACAAGTTCAACGTAATGGAAGACGAACGTGAAGCACGTGGCGTGGCCGCAAGAAGATTGCAGTTGCAGCGTGAGCAAGGCCTGCGTACACAGAAACACATCACGTTGGATGAGATCGGAAGACGAATCGCCATCGGAGACTTCCAAGAACTCAACCTCATCGTTAAAGGTGATGTGGACGGTTCCATCGAAGCACTTTCCGATTCGTTGCTGAAACTCTCTACCGAGAAGATCGCGGTCAATATCATTATGAAAGGTGTGGGGCAGATCTCCGAATCGGATGTTCTCTTGGCATCAGCCTCTGATGCAATTGTGATCGGATTCCAGGTGCGTCCTTCGGTAAATGCACGTAAAGTGGCCGAGCAGGAACAGATCCAGATCAAGCTCTACAGCATCATCTACGATGCCATCGAAGAGGTGAAAGCGGCAATGGAAGGGATGTTGGCACCAGAGTTCGAAGAGAAGATCGTGGGCAACATCGAAGTACGCGAAGTATTCAAGATCTCGCGGGTCGGAACCATTGCAGGATGTATGGTTCTGGATGGAAAAGTGACACGGAACACCAAGGTGCGCGTTATTCGCGATGGTATCGTGGTCTATACAGGAGAGTTGGCTTCATTGAAGCGTTTCAAGGAAGACGTGAAAGAAGTTTCGAAAGGATTCGAGTGTGGTCTGAACATCGATAAGTTCAACGACATCAAGGTCGGAGACATCATCGAAGGATACGAGATCGTAGAGGTGAAGGCCAAGTTATAGAGTCGCCACCTCGCTAAATGGCTAACTTTGTAAGATGGGAATACTTAGAATAAGCGATGGCGCGATGGATCGATTCTTCGGGTTTCTTTTCAAGCTCGACAATCGGACAAAAAAAAAGTTGATCATCAAATTGACCGATTCAATTGATGATGGCAGTGGATCCAAGAAGAAATTCTCTGAACTTTTCGGTGGTTGGAAAGACACTCGTTCCACAGACGAGATTATTAGCAACATCCGTAACTCACGGACTCCTGGGAGGGAAATGGAGGATTTCGAATGAAATACCTGCTGGATACGAATATCTGTATCTACTTTTTTAGAGGGAAATTTGACCTGCTTGAGAAAATGAACGCGGTCGGGGTTGATAATTGTTTCATTTCAGAAATAACCTTGGCAGAATTGGTTTATGGCGCAGAGAACAGTAAGAACCCTGAAAAGAACAATGGGCTGATCGATGAATTTGTTGAGAGTGTTTCCGTTATACCCGTTTTTGATGCCATAAAGGAGTACGGCAAGCAAAAGGCCCGATTGAAACGTGAAGGAAACTTGGTCGGTGATTTCGATCTGCTTATCGGTTCAACTGCAATTGCAAATGAGAGGGTAATGGTAACCGATAACACAAAGGATTTCGAACGGTTGGAGGGCATTGAAATGGAAAACTGGATTCGAAGATAATTCCCGATGGATCCGTTGACGGAAGTGAAGTTTGATCAGATGAAGAAGGAAGAGGGCGGAATTCGCGGTAAGATCAAAGATTACTCGGAGTTCATGAAGCTCCGCTTGGCTTCGCTGGTCGTCCTGTCTTCTATTATATGTTATGGCCTTGCGGCCGATGAGTTCAGCCTCTACATCATGGCTGCCCTGATCGTTGGCGGAACGCTGCTTACGGGAGCTTCCAATGGTTTCAACGAGATCATTGAGCGCGACCTCGATGCGCTCATGGACCGCACCAAGAACCGTCCGCTGCCAACCTCCAGCATGTCAACCACCGAGGCGTTGATCATCGCTTCCATTTCGGGAATTCTCGGCATCGGCATCCTTTGGTACTTCATCAACCCGATGAGCGGAATTCTCGGTCTGGCCGCACTTTTCTTGTACGCGGTCATCTACACGCCAATGAAACAGAAGACACCTTTTGCGGTGTTTGTCGGGGCATTTCCAGGTTCCATTCCGCCCATGTTGGGCTGCGTGGCAGCAACCGAAGGTTTTGGAGAGATCACCTTGCTTTCGTTGTTGATGTTCTCCGTGCAGTTCATCTGGCAGTTCCCACATTTTTGGGCCATTGCATGGCGCGTGCATGACGATTATCTTAAAGCGGGTTTCAAAATGCTGCCGTCTGCTGGTGGGCGCGACAAGGGAACTGCGTTCCAAATTGTGGTTTACACCATTGGGCTGATACCTGTCAGTTTGCTGCCTACCTTTTTTGGATATACTGGCGCCATTTCCGCAGCGGTGGCAATTGTAGCAGGCATCATATTTACCAAGCAGGCGATCGATCTGTACAGAACACTTTCGGCCGAAGCTGCCAAAAAGCTCATGTTCGGCTCGTTCTTTTACCTGCCCATCGTGCAGTTGGCGTACCTGTTAGATAAGATCTGAGAATGGAAGAGAATCTGAATCCAGAAGAAAAGAGCAACAGGGCAAAAAAAATGTTGGTCTGGCTGGGCGTGGCGGGCATTGCCATGTTCTTCATGGCGTTCACCAGCGCCTATATCGTGCTTCAGGCCGATCACTTCTGGGTGCAGGATACGTTGCCGCCCATGTTCAGCGTCAGCACCGTTATTCTTCTCATCAGCAGCGTGACGATCTATCTCGCCAAGCGAAGCATTTCTTCTGGCAATGCAGGAGGGTTGAAACTGTGGTTGGTGGCAACGTTTCTTCTCGGTATCGGATTCACGGTTGCCCAATACATGGGTTGGAAAGAGCTTCAGGCCGAAGGCAAGTTCATGGTCGGAACGCTGCACGACCTGAAAGGCGAATACGGTAAGGATTACATTATTCTGATGAAAGGCGAACCGCTGCTTTACGATCAAGGAAACTTTTACAAACCTGCCGACATCGGTTACACCGAACCGATCAATGATCGCATCAACGACACCTTCAATGTAAGTGCATCATTCCTCTATCTGCTTTCGGGGCTGCATGTTTTGCACCTCGCGGGCGGAATTATTTGGCTGCTCGTGCTGTTGGTCAAGGCTTTTTCTGGGTCAATTACGCGACAAAACGTGCTTCCGTTGGAGCTTGGATCCATCTATTGGCATTTTCTCGATATTCTGTGGGTTTACCTCTTCTTGTTTTTACTATTTATTCGTTAAAATTGCACCGACTTTAAAATCAGGTCTTTATAATCATTCTAAATAATGGCAGGACACGTTGGTCAGACAGCCGCTCCATCACACAGCGATCATAGCGCAGGAGCATGGGCAGGAGGAACCTCACCTTACAAGATCAGTTATGGAAAAATGATGATGTGGTTCTTCCTCATCTCAGATGCTTTCACATTCTCTGGTCTACTTACCGCGTATGGTTTCATGCGCCACAAGTACGAAGACATTTGGCCAACTTCGGGAGACGTGTTCACGCACTTTCCGTTCTACCATGGTCACATCGAATTGGCCTACGTTGCATTCATGACGTTCGTGCTTATCGCCTCATCGGTAACGATGGTATTGGCGGTTGAGGCAGGTCACAGAATGAACAAGAAACAGGTTCAGTTCTGGATGGTGCTTACCATTGTCGGAGGTCTCGTGTTCGTAGGCTCTCAGGCGTGGGAATGGTATCATTTCATTCACGGAACGGAGCATGGAGCGTATCTTTTAGAAGATGGCGTGACGGTTATGCGGCACAAGGTCGATCCGCACACGCATGTTATTGAAGAAGGAACATTCCTGGTTCCAGTAAACAGACATGGTGAGCTTGAAGACGGAAACGGTTTCAGAGAAGTGCAAGGAGCAGAGGCGCAGAAAATGCTTGCCACGGCTGAGCACATTCATGGTGCCAACCTGCATCATAATGAATACGGTATTCCGCTGTTCGCCAACTTCTTCTTCTTCATCACAGGATTCCACGGTTTTCACGTGTTCTCTGGGGTGGTCATCAACTTTATCATCTTTCTGATGGTGGTTGATGGCAAGTTTGAGAAGACAGGGCATTACGAAATGGTCGAGAAGTCAGGGCTTTACTGGCACTTCGTAGACCTTGTGTGGGTATTCGTATTCACCTTCTTCTACCTACTTTAATAAATCGGATTAACGACTTCAGCAGCTAAACAAATGGACGCAAGAGACGACATTTACGAGTACAGCCTCGACCTTCATCACGGAGAAGAAGAAGGCAAGAAGATTAGAAAGAAGTTCTATTTCGTGTTGGCACTCCTTTCGGCTGTCACCATCATCGAAGTAGGAATGGGTATGAAATGGTCGCGCGATGAGTCCATGGCCCTCATTCTCAGATACACGTTCATTGCCCTTACCTTGGTAAAGGCAGGCTACATTACCATGGTGTTCATGCACTTGGGAGATGAGAAGAAAAGTTTCCAATGGACCGTACTTGCACCGTATTTCATCCTTATCGGTTATCTGATCTTCATTAGTCTCACAGAAGCATTGTACGATGGCGTGCATCGTCCGCTGATTGAAAACTACTTTGGCTTTTGATGAAAGGTGAAACAGGGGCGAAGAAGTACCTGATTCTTTTCACGATACTTTTTCTTCCTACAATCCTCTATTTATTATTCGTTTATGGGAAAGGTGAGCAGCATTTTGCTCACCTTCCTTTTGTTACATACACCGATGTCAATGGCCTGACCATCAAGCGGAAAGCACCCGCCTTCGGATTCGTGAATCAGGATAGTGTAACGGTCACAGACAAAGACCTGGAAGGAAAGGTCTACGTGGTCGATTTCTTCTTCACTTCCTGCCCGTCCATCTGTCCTATTATGACGGCCAACATGATGAAGGTGCAGGAACGCTTCGCTCATTATGACGATTTCATGTCCGTTTCCTTCACGGTAGACCCGCGCAGAGACAAACCTGCAACGTTGAAGGAATATGCCGATCAGCGCATGATCGACACCAAAAAGTGGCACTTCCTTACGGGAGAGCAGGATTCGCTCTATGCCGTGGCCTATCAGTATCTCTCAAGCGCCATGGAAGACAGCTTGGCCGTTGGCGGATTCCTTCACACCGAGTATTTCGTGCTGGTCGATAAAGAAGGGTTTCTGCGCTCGCGCGATGATGAACAAGGAAATGTGATCGGTGTTTATGATGGCACCAACGCCCAGCACATCCGCGACCTTATTGACGACATCAAGGTGCTGATGGCTGAGTATAATCTCGAACTGAAGAAAAATAAGAAAACAGAAGACGGTCATCCTGAGTGATTTTCACTTTTGTGAAAATCGTATCGAAGGATAAAGAAGAATACCAAAGACAATTGACGGTCATCCTGAGTGTCCTGAGCAAAGTCGAAGGGCGTATCGAAGGATAAAGAACTGAAACTGATTTCTTCATGAACTTTGTCAACTTATCTCTCTAACCAATATGAGCGACAAAAAAGTTTTTCAATTGATTCTTGCCCTCAGCGTGGTCGTTTTCGGGGTGGTGGTCGTGCTCTATTCACTCCCCAAACAGGAAATGATTCCCGCTTGGGCGCAATACCTTCCATTGCTCAATGCCATCCTCAACGGAACATGTTCTGCGTTGCTCATCACCTCCTTCATGGCCATCAAGAACAAGAAGGTGCAGCTGCACAAACGGCTCAACATCACCACCTTCGTGCTGTCAAGTCTGTTCTTGGTCTCCTACATCGTTTTTCATTCTTTCGGGGTAGAAACCCGTTTCCCAGCCGACAACCCATTAAGGCCAGTTTACCTCTTTATACTCCTTACACACATCATATTGGCGGCCATCGTATTGCCAATGGTCCTTATCTCTTTCTATTTCGGTTTACAGGGAAAAATTGCCCAGCACCGTAAAGTGTCTAAGTTTACATTTCCCGTTTGGTTGTATGTAACTGTTACAGGCGTGGTGGTCTATCTGATGATATCCCCGTACTACGAGTTCTAATGAAAAATGAAGGTGAAATAGCGAGCAAATTCCCCTCCTTGAAAGGGCCCGTCCTGAGCTTGTCGAAGGAAGGGGTTAGGGGAGGTCGAGCGGTATATTTTCATATCACTATCGTAGTCCTTTCCCTCCTCCCCCAATTCGCTTCCGCCCAATGCAGCATGTGTCGGGCCGTTACCGAATCCAACCAATTGAACAACGATGCATTTACCGTGGGCAATGGCCTGAACAACGCCATCGTATATCTCATGTTCATGCCCTACATCTTGGCCATCATCTTCTTCTATGCCTTCTACCGCAAGCAGATAGTTGCTTGGTTCAAAAAGAAGTTCTCAGCACACGCTTAAGAGTTTACGGTATTCGCTGGAAGCTTCTTCGTACTTTCGAATCGAGGCGTCTGGGTGATTTTTCCATTGACCGATGGAACCATTCCTTTCATGCGTGCCTCTTGATTCTTGGCCCATTTGCCGCCCGGTTTTAGAAGTAAAGGAAAATGCGCTTGCCCAATGATGCAACCGTTTGGGATTGAACGGAATGTTTAGTCGCACTAACGCTTGTTGAAGTGTATTGACCGGGTATTGAATCAGATCCTCGTATTGGATGATAGCTATTCGTGGGTCGCTACAATGAAGAAAGGACTTCATACGTTCCCACATTCCTTCAAACCACTTTATTTCTGTTAGATGTAGCAGTGATTGGTCGAACGTCATTCCTTGGCGAGTTGCAGCAAAATGAATGGCAGACACATATACATCCATGGGGTCACGTACCGGAATTAAAATGGGTAGTGTGGTCGGAACCAATTGAATGATTTCATGATAAGGAGCATGATGAATCTTCACCAAATGATGCTGGGACAGATTTACTATCTGATTCGGTTCTCCAAACTCCCGCTCGTTCAAGTAGATGTAATTTTCATCAAAGAGCGTATGTGCAAGTACTTCGCATATATAAGTGCTTCCGGTTCTCATTTCCGATAATACAAGAGGCACCACTATGCTCTTTTTCTCCGCAACACAAGCATTCGGAATGGCTCCGTATCTGATTCAAAAAAATCAGGACGCACAATTCGTTGCTCTCTTCCTGCATAATCTACGTACCACACATCTCTCTTTGAAAGTAACTCACTTAAAAACGGACGTCCATTTTTCTCATAATGGTCTGGCACGAACTCCATTAGTACGATACAGCGTGGATTTGCCTCAAGCACCTTTTGCATTCCATTCCAGATGAGTTGTTCACTTCCCTCGGCATCTATTTTGATGAAATCGATTTGTTTTCCCTCTTTCTTGCGTGCGAAATACTTGTCCAATGACGTGGTTTTGGCGGTAAAGAAATTCTCTGGAGCCGCATTGTTCATGTGGATGGTAGTATTCATCATATGCCCCGAAACCTCCCAAAGTTTTACTTCTTTTTCCTTTCCATCCGTTACTGCCTTGTGCTCAACGGTAACGCGGTCGGTGGTTCCGTTGGCAATATTGCTCTGCTTTAGTAAACTGATGCAGAGAGGGCTGGGGTCAAAAGCGAAAACCTTACAGCCATGTTGGGCAAGAAAGAATGTATAGAATCCAAAGTTTGCACCCACATCAACACATACGGCTCCGGGTTTTACATGCTGGCTCATCCATAGGGTTATCCATGCTTCCCAGAACCCATCATTCAATGCATGGGGTGTGTAGCCCTTATCAGTAGGGTCAACATATAGCCAGTAGGAGGCCATTTGTCGGGCAACCATGTTGTCCTTGTCTTTAAAGGAATGTACACCGGCTCGGCCAATGCGTTCAACTTCTGCTCTATTGTTATACTTCATGGTTTTTGGGTTTGTTGATTCCTATCAGTTTTATTGGCATTTGCTCAAATTGAAGCCATCGGCCGTTCCAGATATTTTCGTGGTCACTTCGTTTTAAGGAGCACGTAACACCTGAATCGCCACTTATCCGTAGTTCTCCTGCTTTCCCGTCAAAATTCCATCGCTTCTCCATGGCTGCCCCTCCAAATCGGATAGTGCCGTCAGGATGGAATACCATCGGGCGTCTATCATAACCGACACGTTCATAATACCAAAGGGACGATATCAGCTCTTTTGTGGCGTCCGTATTTGGTTTCTTGTCTCCTTTATCGCGGGTACGTTCACTCCCTATTTTACCGCTCCAGATATTACCAAGCAGTTCTACAAAGGCGATGCATTCGTCTTCAAACTGAAAGCCGTTCAGTCGTGGATTGTGATTCATGGACCATTTGTGACCGTTTCTATGCTGAAAGACCACCTTTCCACGAAAATCATGCTGGTACATTACTCCTTGTCTAAGCACCACATGATGGCGGGTCATGGCGTAGTTGGTCTTCAGTTTTCTGAAGGCCATATGAAAGGTCTCCTTATCTCCATGGATATAGTTATAATAGAAGTCGGAGTACTCATTTATCCAAAGTGATAAGATGACAGCATCAAGGCACTTTCCTTTGTGAACCAGTATTTGACCACTTTCAAATTCAGGCTCATCGCGATAGGGAACACCTATCAGATCCCATATCTGACGGCCCTTGGAAAGTTTGTTGACATCTGGCCAAAAGATGCATCCCGTCTTCTTGTATTCTGGCCAATCGAATAGTTCTTCTGGGTTAATGGTTGGGACGTTGTCTGCATCCAGAAGCATCACCTCTTTAAAAGATGAGTGAAGCAACGCATAGGCCTTCAGTTCCCATCCTTTTAGAATACGACAGGGATGTTCCTTTCGCATAATTGTGGCATCTATGCATGCTACATCCAACGGGGCAAGCAATGCCTGCATGTGGTTGTCCATTTCATGCTTGCCCAGATACCATACTTCTACGGGAAGCTTACAGCCCAGATAGCGGAGCATGTTTACAAGCACCCATGTGCCCGGAAAGTATTTCTCGCCACCCCCGCATATTACAATGCCACGACCGTTGAAGTTGAATGTTCGTTCATGGAGTGTTCGTATGAACGTATCAATTTCCTTTTGGGCTGTTTTTTCCGTCAGCCTTTTAGGCATTTTGTATCCCGAAGTTCGTACAGGTTCCATGATGGGTTGCCTGCTACTCTTGGCTTCGGGAGTGGTATGAGGACTTGATTGAGAAAGAGGCACTGAATATTCCAATGTCCCACCTTCAAAATAGAACTCCACCCGTCTTATCACCTCATCCGCAGTTATCATGTCCATACAACGAGGTAAAAACTCCCCTCCTTGAAAGAGCCTGTTCTTAGTTTGTCCAAGGAAGAGGCTGGGGGAGGTCTTTTGCACAACATTCACACAAAGATTCTCCGGTCGGTCATTAGGACTTCCATCATTCAGTTTTACCGTTCGTGATTTCCAGCATCCGGCATTATTGCAGCAAGAAAGCGCCCCAATGGTGTGTATGTACTGATGTCCTGGGTACTGCTCCCAATGCACGGGTTCCCTACCTCCTGCAATTACCACACAGGGTTTCAGGGTTCGGTCCTTATGCTTTGGCACGATGGCCGCAGCCAAGTGCATCAGAAAACTAACCGGGGTTACAACACCATCGGCATGGTAAGCCAAACGAATAAGTTCTCGCACCGTGGTCTTCCCACGGAGGTCAATGACCCCTTTGAGTTCTGGATGATAATGCTCATTGGCTCCAACCTGAACGAATTGGATGCGGCCTTTAAAATGATCCACCACTTCCTGATAACGCTTGGCATCCCACCACTTAATGGTGAAATCGTTCTTCCCTCCGGCATTCATCAGCCAAAATGGGCCATCGACCCCATACTGGCTCAGAATATTCTCATTCTTTTCTTCCTCAGAAAGGTGTAGGTCTCCTCTGAAAGCAGTTGGCCGAATGTCTAACTGCAATTGCTCATTCAGAAATTGAATGAACCCATGGACGAAGTGATAAGGAAGCTTGTCACTCTGGTGGATGAGTGGGTATTCGCATCTCAGTTTTTTTACTGAGCGATCCTTTTTGTCCAAAGCCGTAACGTAAGGATTGTTTATCCAAATGTCTGGGCAGGTTGTCTCCACATCGGTTATAAACCGACCAGGATAAGCGAGGTGCAGATCCCTCAGAGCGGCCGATAACATTAAAATATCACCGGGTGCCTGATGGTTTCTAAGTGAAACACGTAACGAGGGTGTGTTTGGATGGTTCATCTGCACGTTATTTGTACGATCCTTTACATTTATGTTAAAAAATGATCATAAACGGTATAAATGTAAAAAAGATCCCATAGGTTCGATGTGATAAAATCAAAAACTAAAAAGTCATGGCGATTATTGCAAACCCTTATCAGTATCTCGGAGATCAGCATCAGGCTGGTCTTGATTATGTTATTCAAATTCTTTCTGGTGGTTCCAGTAGTTCCAGTAGTTCCTCTTCGGGTTCTACCTCAATAACCATCGATCAGATTGTACAGGCTACTGTTGCCTATATTGATTCCGTGTATGGCTCTAGTCTTACCTCGGTAAGTAATTTGGAGTTGAACATCATTATTACGGATGCGGTGGTTAATTATGTCAATTCCAAGGCTGGAGCCTTGCCGTATAATTCTCAGCAGAAATTTTTCATTTTTCAGTTGTTGGAAGGCATTCAGGATGTTCCTACGTACGGGCTACAGTCGTACATTGAGGATATTGAGGACAATATTGTTCAAAGCGGCATGACGTCCACATTCCAGAATCAACTGCTGATGGCCACTGCTATCGGTGGTTCTGATTTTACATACTGGAAAGGTATTTCGGCTAAGCAGGGATATTATTATTCGCGCGTCTCCCTATAACGGATGGCAAGATAATTGAAACCCTTACAAATAAAGGATTGTAGCATGAATTTGATAGCGATACATAGAAAATACAATACACAGAAAAAGTGTATTCAATTACTGGAAGAAATACGCTG